>DOCS01000164.1:16325-22290 GCA_003503355.1 Opitutia bacterium | reverse complement strand
AGTAAATTCATCGCTTCATTCGAAGAGATGACAAACACATTCTTCAGCACGCCATAGGCGCGCCCAATCTGATCGAGTAACTCCGTTTTGTTCTCTTCGAGATATTTAAAGCGCGCATTGAGTTCGTGATCGATGATCGTCTTCAACACATTGCCCAAGCGCTCCAAAATTTCGCCTTCACTCTCACCCAGGGTTTGCTGGTTTGAGATCTGAAAAATATGCCCGGTGGCATCCGAGCCTTCACCAAACAGACCACGCACGGTAATCCCCAATTGGTTGACCGCGCGGATCACTCGCTCCATCTGACCAGAGATCACTAATCCCGGTAGATGCATCATCACCGAGGCACGTAACCCAGTGCCCAAATTCGTCGGACAAGCGGTCAGATAACCAAACTCCGACGTGAACGCCACATCGATTGTTTTTTCTAATTCCGAATCGAAGGCATTAATCTGCTTCCAGACCGACTTCAAATTGAAACCGGTCTTCAAAAATTGAATGCGTAAGTGATCCTCCTCATTGATCATCACCGAACAAGTCTGTCCCTTGTTAATGTAGACCCCTGCGCCGGCGTCGCCCTCAGACAGTTCACGGCTAATCAGGTGCCGCTCCACCAGCACTTGCTTTTCGAGATCAGACAGCTCAGCAATATCAAAAAAAGCTCCCTTATCCATCTGCGACAAAGTACCAATCTGTTCGGCACAGCGCGTCAGCACCTCTCGGCGTTGTTCCACATCGGCGCGCTCAGGAAATGGTGGACCGACCAGATTACGGGCAAGCCGTATGCGAGTGCTCAGCACCACCGGAGCGGCTTTTTTCGAGTGCTGAGTCAATTCCGCCTGATCGTTATTAATCAGTGCTTCAATCATTGTTGTGGGACCTCCATCGCCTCGGCATCTTCGATCGCTTTAATCTGATCACGAAATTCAGCCGCCTGCTCGTAAGCTTCCTCAGCAATCGAACGGGCCAGCGCCTCCTTCAAGTGCTTCAATTCCAGCTGACTCGAATGACGACTCAAGGCGACTTGCGGCACTTTTCCCTTATGCGAGGTCCCCGCATGCATATCCTCTAAGACGGGAAATACCAGCGTCTTAAAAACCCCATAACACTCGGCACAACCTAAACGCCCGCTGCGACGAAAATCAGCAGTCGTGTGACCACAAGACGGGCAAACTTGCTGCTCTTCGACCGAACCAGGTGTGAGCGGTGTCTTCGAAAGCAAGTCAGCCAATGAAAAACCTTCCGGATCCGTCACCCCTTTCTTCTGAGCACACGACTCGCACAGATCCACTTTGTGGATCTTATTGTTCACAATCTGCGTCAGATGTACGGTTGCTTCCTTACTGCAAATGCTGCACTTGAGGTTCTCTGGCATAATAATTAGGATATGGATTTGAGTGTGCTTGGCAAAGCGAAAGTTTAGATCGGAAACGCTGGAATACGTCTAGGGGGATGACGTTGCAGGTTGCGACAAGCCTCGGCACATTAAGTGCCAATTGAAACGGCTCAAACCTCGCAGCAGGGTGCGCAGCCTAAAACCCACAATGCGGCAGCAGTTAGAGCATGGTCCCTTCAATCGAGGAACGCCGACGAAAGCTTTTCAGGAATTTGGCGGTAATCGGCCCAGGCTGCCCCGAACCAATCACACGTGCATCGATTTCAACAATCGGCACGATTTCGGCAGCGGTGCCGGTGAGAAATACTTCATCGGCAACCCATACATCGTAACGCGTCATATTGGCCTCGCGCCAAGGGATGCCCAACTCATCAGCAATCGCCAAAGCAGTGTCGCGAGTAATGCCCTTCAGCGCACCCGCGCTAGCAGACGGCGTAATCAGTTCTCCCTTGTGAACGATAAACACATTATCGCCGGTACACTCTGCAATATAGCCCTGATCGTTAAGCATAATAGCTTCATGATAACCAAGGTGCTGAGCTTCAATCTTCGCTAGAATGTTATTCAGATAGTTCAGCGACTTGACCGTCGGCGGCAGCGCGGCTGGGTTACAACGACGCGTGGGCACCGTGATAATCTTCAAGCCGTTGTCGTAAAACTCCTGCGGATACAGCTGGATGGTGTCCGCGATGATAATCAGTTGAGGGTGATCGCAATTTTTGATCGACAGACCCAAGCTGCCCACTCCGCGTGTAACGACGAGACGAATATATCCATTTTGCAAGCCATTCGCGCGACAGGTCTCGCAAACCGCATCAGAGATCTGTTGGCGCGTCCAAGGCATCTCCAGCATAATCGCCTTGGCGGAATACTCCAGGCGTTCCAGATGCTCTTCGAGCTTGAACACGCAGCCGTTATACAGACGAATCCCTTCAAAAATACCGTCACCGTAGAGTAACCCATGATCGAAAACGGACACCTTCGCCTCGCTTTGATCGACCAGCTTATCATTCAAATAAATCTTCATAAAATGGCGATGATGGAGGCTGATTTGGTTTTGTCTAGCCTGCATCGTAACTCAGGTGCGAGTTCCTCTCGAAAAATACACTCTGAGCAAAAAATCGCCCACAAAAAAGCCCCGCCATTAACCGACGGGGCTTTCGAAAAAAACGCTCACTTCCTACACATCCATCGCGATATATTGATCGCGCAGCTGCTCGACCACACTTGGGTCTGCGAGTGTCGAGGTATTGCCAAGCTCCTTGCCCTCGGCAATATCACGCAAAATACGGCGCATGATCTTACCGGAACGCGTCTTGGGCAAATCAGACGAGAATAGAATACGCTCGGGACGGGCAAATTTACCAATGCCCTTATCAATCATCGTAACCAACTCCTTGCGCAGCTGATCGTCATGAGCACGTCCATCAATCACAGTAACAAAAGCAATCAGCCCCTGCCCCTTGATCTCATGCGGCACCCCCACCACGGCCGATTCCGCAACGTCCGGATGCTCCACAAACTCGCTTTCTAACTCAGCGGTGCCGATACGGTGACCGGAAACGTTCACCACGTCATCCACACGACCCAAAATCCAAATATAGCCATCCTCATCACGCCGTGCACCATCTCCAGGGAAATAGTACTCTCCGTTCCACTTACACCAATAGGTATCTTTGAAACGTTGCGGATCTCCGTAAATGCCCCGCAACATGCCAGGCCATGGCTGCTTAATCGCAAGAATTCCGGCTTCGACCTCTTCACCTTCATCGGTTAGTATCGCCGGCTCGACCCCGAAAAACGGAAGTGTCGCGCAACCCGGCTTGGCTGGCGTCGCCCCCGGCATCGGGGTCAGCATGTGACCGCCAGTCTCAGTTTGCCACCAAGTATCAACAATCGGACAACGCTCGCCGCCAATCATTTTGTGATACCACATCCATGCTTCTGGGTTAATCGGCTCTCCAACGGTCCCAAGCAGGCGTAGCGAGGACAAATCACGCCCCTTCAGCCAATCATCGCCCCATTTCATAAAGGCGCGAATCGCAGTCGGTGCGGTGTAAAAAATTGACACCTTGTATTTCTCAATAATCTCCCAGAAGCGGCCCTCATCGGGATGATTCGGCGCGCCTTCATAAATCACCTGCGTCGCACAATTCTGCATAATGCCGTAGATGATATAAGTATGCCCGGTAATCCAGCCAACGTCGGCGGTGCACCAGTAGACATCATCCGGCTTCAAATCGAATACATACTTGGAGGTCAGATAACTGAACACTTGATACCCCGCCGTGGTGTGCATCACCCCTTTCGGCTTGCCGGTCGTCCCACTAGTGTAGAGCAAGAACAGTAAATCCTCCGCTTCCATTTCTTCGGCAGGGCAGTCAGCACTCATACCGTCCATAAGTTCATGGTACCAGAAATCGCGGCCATCACGCATCGGGCAATCGATCGGATGCGCGTCACCTCGCTTCACAACGATCACCTCTTTGATTGATTCACAATTGTCAACGCCCTCATCGACGATCTTCTTCAACTCGAGAACCTTACCACGGCGATAACCACCATCCGCCGTGATTACAGAACGCGCATCACTGTCAATCACACGATCGCGAATCGAGTCCGCGGAGAACCCAGCAAAAATAACCGAATGCACCGCACCAATGCGCGCGCAGGCCAAAACAGAAACCACTAGTTCCGGCACCATGGGCAAATAAATCGCAATGCGATCGCCCTTTTGCACGCCCCGCTGCTTCAAGACATTAGCAAAACGACACACCTCTGCGTGCAACTGCGCATAACTAATATCGCGAGTATCACCCGGCTCGCCTTCCCAGTGAATCGCAATTTTATTACCACGCCCTTCGTCAATGTGACGATCCAGACAATTATAAGACAAGTTGGTCCGGCTCCCATCAAACCACTTATAAAATGGAGCCTCCGACGCATCGAGCACAGTATCCCATTTTTTAAACCAGTGCAGATCCTCCGCCGCTTCAGCCCAAAAGGCTTCAGGTTCTTGAATGCTCTTCTTATAGAGCGCGCGATAGGCATCCATGCTACCTATGTGAGCTTGCTCGGCGAATGCGGGGATGGGCGAAAACTTCCGATGCTCGTGCGAAACAGTTTCCATAGTAGAGTGGTCAGTCGACATAATCAAAATTCAATTTAATAGTTCAAGGGGCAGAGAATTCTTATCTCGAATAAAAGCATCGCTAATAGTATTATGCGAATAAATACGCTCCGTTCGCTCAATTACTTTGTATAAATCACAATTGAAGTCAGGAGTTTCCCGAAAGCTGTTGACAAGGCCCACGAGCAACAGCATCTAAACCAATTCTTCGCGTCAGAACGACGCACTTTGATAATGGAAAACTTTGCAGATCAGTGCCTCGACATGGCCCAGTCAATTCTGGGACATAATCTCGAATCGATCAGCGAACAGGGTACAATCTCCCCTGTTGCTGGTGAAAACAGTCGCCTCGACGAACCGGGGCATGCCGCCCTTGCGATCGGTGAGTATTACCGTGCGACAAACGAAACAACCCTCGGCGGACACGACCTAGTCGATTTGACCGCCCGCTGCGTCACCGCGCAGGTGTTCACTGAGCAAGAGATGGAAAATGGCCTCGCCTATTCCGCCCTCGGCCTGTTGTCCTTCGGCCCAGCCAAGGACCGCAACCCAGTATGGGAGCGCCTACTCGATCCAACTCGCGAGCAACTCGACAAGCTACTGCTCGAGCGCAGCGATTACGACAATCACTTTCAGAGCTTCAACATCGCTAAGGCTGTCACTCGTTTCAGCCTCGGTCTGTCGAAGAAAGATGAAACCGGACGCCTGATCGACCGCTTCCTTGAGCGCATCGAGTCCAGCTCCTCCACTGGCTACTTCGACGATGCCAGCGGTGAAGCAGGCAAGCTCAGCGGCGCATTCGACATCTACGGGGTGCTCAGTTTCGTCTTCATCCGTCAAGCTCTACAACTGCACTCCAATCTCCACTTGCGCGAACGCAAGCTGCCGAGCCTGCGCACCTATTCAGAGAAGTACCTGAAGCTCATCCCGGATCTGGTACGCCAAGACGGCACTGGCTTCGCCTACGGACGCTCTCTCGGCGCGTACGGACAGATGCACTGCATCAGCCTCATCCTTCAAGCACTGCGCGACGGATGGATCGCCGATAACCAGCGCGATCTGTATACCGATACAGTACGTCGCTTGTTCATGAACTTCTTCGCGACCTACCTCGACCAAGAACACGGTTACTTGGTAATCCGCGATGAAGAGCGTAGCACCGTCCCTTACCACACCACACGCATGGCAAACTTTGACGCTGCGCGCTACCTGTGCCAATGGGCTCGCCTCGCACGCGCCACCAAAGGCAGCGCAGCACCTAGCTCGCCGGTAGCACCACGCAAGGTCGCACGCTACATCAGCTTCGACAAGTCCCACAAAAAGGAGCAAGGTCTCTTCGTTTATCAGGATCCTGAATCTGGCCTATCGCTGCAATTGCCACTCATCGCTTCCGGCGAACAAGGCAAAGGTACTTCCGATTATCTCGCCTTCCCGCACGC
>DOCS01000164.1:5797-16316 GCA_003503355.1 Opitutia bacterium | reverse complement strand
ACCTTCGGCGACAAAGTCATTGTGCCCTCGTTCTACGGTAAGAACTGCACAACTTCGATGGGGCTGCGCAACGCTCTTACTTTCAAGTATGATCAGCCAGAATTGATCACCAAGGACGAACAATTAGTCCCCGGCTTGGGTAGCTGTAAAGTGATGTGGTCCTTCAAGGGCGGAATCATCAACTGCGAATTCTGCTTCACTGTAAAACAACAGGTACAGCTCGATCGCATGCGCTACATCCTCGCGATCGCCGCACCACACAGTCGCTACCGTGTCGGCACATCCTTTACTCTCGGCGAAGAAGGCCATCGCACCAACGTTGTGAAGGACGACTTCCAAGCAGAATGGAAGGAGCTCGAAACCGTCACCGAAGATCCGGACTATCGCACTTACTACGGTAACATGCACTACTTGCAAATCCTCGAGCGCGACCACCCGTTGGTAATGCGCCCCGGAATTCAGTATCGTCTGGCACTTTCGTTTGAGCCAGACATCGCTTTCGCCGAAGAATAAAAACTTCGTTTTGAACCAATTTAGAATGCCGCAACCCTACGTTTGCGGCATTCTTCATTTCCAGAGAACACCTCCGATTTCTAGCTATGCTGTCNNGTACGAATTATCCCCTGCCTGGATGTCCATGATGGTCGCGTCGTCAAAGGCGTGAACTTCGTCAACCTAATCGACGCTGGTGATCCGGTTGAACAAGCCAAAGCCTACGAGCAACAAGGCGCCGACGAACTGGTGTTCCTCGACATCACCGCATCCAGCGATGAGCGCAACACCATGATCGACGTGGTCAAGCGCACTGCCTCGGAGTGCTTTATGCCACTCACCGTCGGCGGTGGCCTACGCAACGTGGACAACATCCGCGACATGCTCAACGCCGGGGCCGACAAGGTGAGCCTCAACACCGCTGCCGTCACAGACCCCGAACTCATACGCAAGGCCTCCGCTAAATTCGGCAATCAGTGCATTGTGGTCGCAATCGATGCCAAGCGCTGTGGCGATGAAAACCGCTGGGAAGTCTACACCCACGGCGGACGCCGCCCCACCGGGCTCGACGCCATTGAATGGGCCAAGCAAGTCGTCTCCCTCGGCGCCGGGGAAATCCTCCTCACCAGTATGGATTCCGATGGCACCAAGGCCGGATTTGACAATGGCCTCAACCGTGCAGTCAGCGAAGCGGTCGAAGTGCCTGTTATCGCCTCTGGTGGTGCAGGAACCCTCGACCATCTAGCCGACGCGATCACCGAAGGTAAAACCAGCGCTGTGCTCGCCGCATCCATTTTCCACTTCGGCACCTTCACCATTCGCGAAGCCAAACAGCACCTGCAAAGCCGCGGACTGCCAGTGCGCTTGTAACCAGGCCGTGTGCGCTTGCTTTCAATTGCGAGAATAGAGCCGGATCAATCACACGAGGAACGCCTGCGCGGAATGTCAACTAGTCGAATCCGTTGATCAACGACGACTCTCCTGAGTAGTTGTGAATTGAAACAAGCGGCAAACATCGAAAGAATACGTTTCAATTTCAAACGAACAACACCGTGCACACCATCGATTGCCACACCCACTGCTACCCACCGGAAATTGCGGCCGATCCGCGCGCATGGGCGGAGTCACACGGAGAGTCGCACTGGGCCGATCTAGTGGCGCCACTCGATCGACCTTCCATTCAAGGCTGGGCCACCCTCGAGCAAACACTGGCCGCTATGGACGCAGCGAAAGTCCAAAAGTCCGTCTTGCTCGGCTGGTATTGGGAAAACCAAGCCACCTGCCGCGCACAGAATCGAGTGATTGCCGAATGGGTACAGACCGCGCCAGAACGCTTAATCGGATTTGCCGCGATTCATCCCGGTCAGTCAGCCACCAGTGTCATTGATCAATTGGAACACGCCCGAGCGCTCGGCCTCCGGGGGGTCGGCGAACTACACCCCGGCATACAGCGCTTCAGCTCCGCCAGCCCCGGCTGGCAGGCACTGGCCGATTGGTGCGTCGCGCACGACTGGCCGGTCAACTTGCACGCCACCGAAGCCGTCGGCCACGACCATCCCGGCAGCGTCCCCACACCGCTGAATGATTTCCTCCATATGGCCGAAGCATCGCCTGACCTGAAGCTCATTCTCGCCCACTGGGGCGGTGGCTTGGCATTCTTCGAACTGAACCCGCGCCTGCGCAAGCTGCTGAAGAACGTCCGGTATGACACCTCGGCAAGCCCCCTGCTCTACGAGCCAAGTATTTTCCGGCGCGTCATCGATATCGTCGGCGTCGAGAAAGTCCTGTTCGGCTCCGACTATCCGCTGCGACTCTACCCTCGAAAGCAAAAAAAACCTGACTACAGTACATACCTTCAATCAATTCGCACAGAAGCCAACCTGAGCCCCAACGAATTGAATGCGATTCTACACGAAAATTTCAACCAGCTGCTGCCAACTTAGCCGAACCTCACACACCACCAGTGCGCACTCATTCAAAAAAGACACACGCGATCGATCAATCGAAGTAAGTTTTTCAGTTTAGACGCGAAACTTGTATCTAAATGCACCCTCCTTATAATAAGGTATATGAAACCAAGAAGTCTCCGTCACCGTTTGGAAAAATCTGCCAAAGCACTGGTCATCATTCAAAAACACGCTCCCGATGTGGATTGCATTCTGGATGAGAATAAGGGCGAACTCGGCCACCTAATCCTCAACTTCGCAGACAGCGGCATCAGCCAAAGCAAAATCATCGCACTGGGCAAAGACCTGGAGCACAAAGGCTATCACTTCAAGGAGAAGAAAAGCCCTTGGCTGGGGCAAACCACCTATCTAGGTAAAGCCAATGAAAAAACTTCCATCGTGATCACTCTGCCCATAGTCAAAGATCGCATCGCGATCAACGAAGGCGCTGCCGAACAGCCCTACTCCTTCTCCAAAGCGTAAGCCGCACCAGCGAAACTTTCCCCGCATCCCATTTATACCACAACGATCCAACTCAGAGCACATGGCCACTATAGGAAAATTTAATACGCTTCGCATCGTCGAACCGTCGGACCACGGACTCTACCTCGATGGCGGTGAGCACGACACGATTCTGCTGCCGACTCGCTACGTCACGCCTGACATGAAAATCGGCGATGAAATCAAGGTCTTCATTTACAACGACTCGGAAGACCGTCTGGTCGCCACGACGGAGACCCCGCTCGCACAGGCAGGCGAATTCGCCTACCTCGAAGTGGTCAGCGTCAACGAGCGTGTCGGCGCCTTTCTCAACTGGGGGCTGAGCAAAGATTTATTCCTCCCCTTTCGCGAACAAGGCGACCTCTACTTCAGTGAGGGCGATGGCGCAGTGGTCGCTGTCTACGTGGACGAATACACCAACCGTATCGTTGCCTCAACACGTCTACACCGCCACCTCTCGGAAACCAAGCCGCAGTACACGCCCAACACGCCGGTGCATGTATTGATCTACGACGAATCACCATTGGGCTACAAAGCGATTGTCGACAAGGTGCACCGCGGCCTCCTCTACTACGCGGAAACCTCCGACAAGCTGGAAGCCGGCGATCAATTCACTGGCTATATCAAGAAAGTACATGCCAACGGCAACATCGACCTGCGCCGCGATCCCTCTGGATACAGCCGCGTGGAATCACTGACGGATCAAATCATGAACGAACTCCAAGCAGCTGGCGGCACGTTGCCGTTTAACGACAAAAGCACACCGGAATCGATTCGTGAAAGGTTCAACACCAGCAAGAAAGCATTTAAACTGGGTATCGGCGCGCTTTACAAACAGCGCCAGATTCGGATCACCGAAGCAGGCATCGAAAAAGTTGAGCCTGCCGGCACAGACCACCAATAACGCTGCGAGACTCGCCCGCCGTCCATACACCCACGCCAACCACGGCTGAACCCGAATTCCCAGCCCTGACAGCTCACTTCTCTATCAAATGATCTCTTTCAACCTATTCGGCATTCCCGTCCGCATCGAACCATGGTTTTGGATTACCATGGCACTGATTGGTGGTGGTCTCAGCGCAAACGATTCACTCAGTATATTGCTGGTCTTCGTGTTTATGCTCGCTGGCTTCATCTCCATCCTGGCTCACGAGCTCGGGCACGCATTAACCGTTCGCAAATTCGGCCTGCCGACAGCCATCACCCTGCGCGCCTTTGGCGGCTATGCCAGCTATCCAGCTGGGGTGCTGAGCCGCAGACAGTCCTTTTTCGTAACGGCGGCAGGCCCCGCAGTACAATGCACACTTGGCATTGTACTACTCGCCATCCGTCACTACGTGGCAATCCCACCAGAGTCCCTGCTACATGCCCTATGCTTCGATCTGATTAGTATCAGCATTATTTGGGCAATCCTAAACTGCCTGCCAATTTACCCGATGGACGGCGGCCAGATGCTCGCTGCCATCCTCGGCCCCAAACGCGCACACTATGTGCACCTGATCGGCGCACTCTGCGCCGTCATCATTGGCTTGGCGGCGTTCAGTCTGTTACAAACATGGTTGCTCCCACTATTCATGGGCCTGTTCGCCTGGCAAAACTGGCAGGCCTTTCAACAACGCACGAGCTGAAGGCCGGATTCGCGGTTAGCTAGGGATCGCCCAAGCCATGGCCTGAATCACTTCACGCGGCGCATTGTACCGGTCGCTGAGAACCAGTATCTACACAGGCCTGCGCGGCTATACTTGACCTCGAAATCCAAGCAATTAGCCGTCAGCTAAACCATTCACCATGACACCTCCCAACGACAGTCCTCCGACTCCAGAGAGCTCAATCGACACAGCCGACTGGGGACGTACGGAATACAAGGACGCACTAGAGCGCCAGAAAGCATTGGTCGATCGACGACGTTCGGGTACAGCTGCGGATACGTTGGTCCTGACCGAACACGCCGCAGTCTACACAATCGGCATGCGAAAAGGTGCCGACCAACATCTAATTTGGAACGAAGCACAGCTTAAGTCACAGGGCATCACGGTGGTGCGCAGTAATCGCGGTGGGGACATCACCTACCACGGCCCCGGTCAAATCGTCGGTTATCCGATCATATCGCTTCAACAACGCCGCGATTTACATGCTTACCTGCGCGATCTGGAAGAAGTCGTGATTCGCACACTGTCGAACTTCGGACTCAAAACCGCCCGCCGCGAGGGCAAAACCGGCATCTGGCTAGACGAACGTAAAATCTGCGCGATTGGCGTCGCTGTGCGCTCTTGGATCACGTACCATGGCTTTGCACTCAATGTGAGCCCAGACATGAGCCACTTTTCAGGCATCGTCCCTTGTGGCATCACCGACGGGACCGTCACCTCGATGCAAGCGGAATTGGGCAAGACAATTGATCTGGGTGCAGTAAAAGCGTGTTTAGCTGTTGAATTTCAAAAGGTTTTTCGGAACACTGCCCCCACTCATGAACAATCGTAAACCAGAATGGCTCCGCGCCAAGCTGCCCACCAGCGTTGAATACAAGGCGGTGCGCGAGATCGTAGACACGAATGACCTGCACACAGTGTGCAAAAGCGCCCAGTGCCCGAACATGGGCGAATGCTGGTCACGCGGCACAGCGACGGTCATGATCCTGGGTAATATCTGCACGCGTTCGTGCACTTTTTGCGCCATCCAAACCGGCCGTCCCACCGAGCTTGACCTAGGTGAGCCCGCGCGTGTGGCAGAATCGATCGCCCGCATGAACTTAAAACATGCGGTCATCACCTCTGTGGCGCGTGACGATTTGAAAGATGGTGGCGCGTCCGTCTGGGCTGCCACCATCCGTGCGGTCCACCACCGCAGCCCAGAATGTGCGGTCGAGGTACTGACGGCGGACTTCCGCGGCCAACAGGAGTACCTGGATGTCGTGCTCGACGCCTGTCCAGACATTTTCAATCACAACCTCGAAACCGTGAAGCGCCTGCAGCGACCAATCCGTAAAACTGCGCGCTACGATCGCTCTCTTTGGGTGCTGGAACACGCCAAGTCGCGCGGATTTACCACCAAGTCCGGCATCATGCTCGGTATCGGCGAAACAGAGGAAGAGGTTAAGGAAGTATTGCAAGACATGCAAAAAATTGGAGTCGATATCCTGACCATCGGCCAATACCTGCAACCGACAAAGAAGCACCAACCAATCGATCGCTGGGTGACCCCAGAAGAATTCGAAAAGTGGAAGGTTTACGCCCTGAGTATCGGCTTTGGAGCCTGCGAATCAGGCCCACTGGTGCGCTCATCTTATCATGCTGACAAGCAATCCTCGATGTTTGACGTGCGTGCCCGGCGCAAAGAAATGCTCAAAGCGCAGGAAGACGCTGCATTGGCTTCGGTATAGCACCAAGAATTTAGACATGAGAAAAGCGATGAGCCAAGTGGCCATCGCTTTTTTCATGTCGCTAAACGCCGAGCCACTAGCGACTCGGCGCTTTGCGCGGCTGCCCTATTCTTAGATCCAGTCTTCGCCGTGCGACTTCAGCGCGTTGGCTAGTTCTTTCGCAAAGAACGGCCCGCGATAAATCCATCCTGTATAGAGTTGCACCATCGATGCGCCCGCATCGATCTTTTCGCCAGCCGCTTCGGCGGAATCAATCCCGCCGACTCCGATGATGGGCAGCTTACCTTCCGTCGAACGGTGGATGTAATTGATCACGTCATTCGAGCGCTTGCGTAAATCGACTCCCCCACTCATGCCTCCGGTCTCCTTGGAGGTAAATCCGTTGGGGCGTGAAATCGTTGTGTTGGTCGCGATGATCCCATCGTAATTGAGATCCAGCAGCACTTCTACGATCTGATCAATTTCCGCATAGCTCAAATCTGGCGCTATTTTAAGCAACATCGGGTGCGGCTGATGTCCGAGCTTCTTCGCATAACTCTGATTTTCATCGCGCAGCGAGACCAACAGGTCACGCAGATAACTTTCAGACTGCAAGTCGCGGAGGCCCGGCGTATTCGGGCTACTGATATTAATCGTAAAATAGTCCGCCTGATCCGCCAATGTGCGGAACGAAGCCAAATAATCATCCACTGCCTGATCCAGGGGCGTCGCCTTCGCCTTACCGATGTTCACACCAACGGGTATACCACGCTTCCCCTTCGGGTAATGCTTGGACAGACTGTTGAGCATTGCCTCCGAGCCCTTATTATTAAAGCCCATACGGTTTATCAGCGCCTTTTGCTCCGGGTAACGGAACAAGCGGGGCCGCGGATTGCCGGGCTGGGCCTGCGGCGTCACCGTACCTACCTCAGTATGGCCAAAGCCCAAAGCTTCGATGGCCCGTGCGAATTCACCGTCTTTATCCATGCCTGCGGCCAAGCCCACGCGATTCGGAAACTCCAGCCCAAACAGTTGTACTGGTTTATCCTCTCGAACTTGGTTGCAACGACGAATCAACGCGCAAAGTGTAGGCATACTGCCCAATGTCATGAGTGCGGTGCGCCCGCGATCATGCGCTTGTTCCGGATCCATTCGAAAGAGAATTGGACGGATAATGTTTTCGTAGATGCACCCCATGGAATGTAAGTCAGTTAGTCTAGGTTAAGAATTGGGGGAAAGTAACAGTGCTTCTGCATGAAACAATGAAAATCACTCCATTGAAAATTTTCTGACAAAGCACTTTACAATTGGGAATTGGAAGCTTTTACCGTTATACATCAACTCACTACTATAAATAGCCACAACCAAGCGCGACTCATAAAGAAAGCTAGAAAAGACCCCTCAAGCATGGCGAATACAACTGCAAAACTCACCTGGTGCAAAGCCCGCATCGGAGAAGACATGAACTGGTGGACCACGGAAATCAGCGATCCGATCAATTGGGACGTCGATGGCCTCGGGATTATCGACCCCCGCCAATTCCAGCACCTGCTCGATTTGCTAGAGCCATTGAGCGAATACGGACTCCAAACCGAGCTAGTGGAAGATGCGTTCTATGCATTCGGCATCGATGAAATCCAAGAAGATAAGTCGGTACTGCTCAAGCGTGTGCCCGACAACATCCTAGATTCCGACGATCCACTCTTTGCCCTCCCCGATGTACTCGACGAAGAGAAAGGCCCTTACGCCGACCTACTCGACCACATTACCCGACTGCGGGTTAAAATGCTCAACGATCTGATTGAATTCGCACAGAAGTTGACCGTTGAGGAACTCGAAGAAGAAATGCGCGAGTCGCAAAACGGCGATTTCATGGAGGGACGCTCCACGCACTACTTTAGCGAAATCAGCTCGATCTTGGAGTACGTGCCGGAAGGCTTCGAACTGGATGAAGACGAAGAGAAAACACCAGAATCGGAAGATGAGGTGCTTCAAAAGGACCTCGCTGACGTCAATGCCGACACCGATGAGACGCTCGAAGCCGACGACACCATGAAATGGGACGAAGAAGAGGAAGAGCAAGGGGAAGAAGTGTACGAAGAACACACATCCCCACCAGAAGACTCAACCGAAGAAAAATCAGATAAATAAGACACGCTTGTCTAATTTTCAAAAGCCTCGGAGTCTATCCGAGGCTTTTTTGTGCGCACCCAACAGGCGGCAGTGGCCCAATAGTCAACTGCGCGCTGGCAAATCCGATCATCGCAGCCGCCATCGGCTTCGTTAGCCACATAAAACACGTCGTCGTACTTTTATAAACTCTCCCAATTAACCTTGGCTTAAAAAACGAAAGCGCCAAAAAAAATCACCGGACAGCGGCGTACACATTATCGCACAGTGCAAACTGGCAATCCAACCAGCGACCATTACGGTGTCGCCATTATAAACTGCCTGGCAGTCGACGCAGGCCGCAGACATCGAAAAAAAGCCGCACCCTAAGCGGATGCGGCTTTCGAACAGAAAGTCACTCAATCGTGTTATAAACTTACTGGCAGGCCTCGCACTCCTCACCATTCATCATGGCTTCGATAGAGCAGGCTTTCACCTCGGCCTCCGTGTGTTCCTTTTTCGGAGTGTCCACTTGCCCGGCGCGACCGCGCACTTCCTTCTTCACGCTGGTGGTTGCTTTCTCAATGTTGGATGCACCCAGTGTACGGAGGTAGTAAGTGGTCTTAAGCCCCTTGCGCCATGCATCGCGATACATGTGCGAGAGGGCCTTAATGTCGGGCTCAGCTAGGAAGAGATTGACCGATTGTGACTGGTCGATCCACTTTTGGCGCCGTGCTGCCGCATCGACGAAGTATTTATACTCGATACCGAAGGCTGTGCGATATTTGTCGCGCAGGTCTTGTGGAACGCCCTCGATGGCGTCGAGTTCGCCGTCGAAATATTTCACTTGGTCAAGCATTTCAGCTGTCCAAAGACCGCGTCCCTTGAGATCGCGAACGAGGTCGCCGTTGAGCACGATGAAGTCACCGGAAAGATTACTCTTCACGAAGAGATTCTTATAAGTCGGCTCGATGCACGGTGTGGTGCCCATGATATTGGAGATCGTCGCCGTGGGAGCGATCGCCAGCACGTTGGAGTTACGCATCCCTTGCTTGGCGATTTTTTCGCGCAATGGCTTCCAGTCCATCTTACCGGCACGTGGCACTTCGATCAGTTCGCCACGCTCTTGTTCGAGCAGGTCGAGTGTGTCTTGTGGCATCAGGCCGCGATCCCACTTGGACCCTTTGTAGCTGCTGTAGGTGCCATGCTCGGCTGCGATGTCACTCGACGCCTCATAGGCGTAGTAAGCAATCGCTTCCATAAATTCGTCGTTAAACTCGATGGCAGCCTGCGAGGCGAAGGCGATGTCCTTCTTGTAGAGCGCATTTTGCAGCCCCATGACGCCGAGCCCAATTGGGCGGTGACGGCTGTTAGCGGTCTTGGCCGCTTCAGTCGGATAGAAGTTGATATCGATCACATTGTCGAGCGCACGCACCGCGATGCTGATCGTTTCGCGCAACTTAGCATGATCGAGATTCCCATCTTTATCCAAGTGCGACTCGAGCACAACAGATCCCAGATTGCAGACCGCGGTTTCTTCGTCGCAGGTGTTCAGGGTGATCTCGGTGCAGAGATTCGAGCTGTGGATCACTCCGCAGTGATCTTGCGGGCTGCGAATATTACACGGGTCTTTGAATGTAATCCAGGGGTGCCCCGTCTCGAAGATCATCTTCAGCATGGCTTTCCACAAATCAATCGCCGGGCGCTTTTGACCGAAGATTTCACCGCGCTCGGCCATGGCTTCGTATTCGCAATAGCGCGCTTCAAAGGCCTGACCATACAGCTCGTGCAGATCAGGGCATTCGTTAGAACGGAACAACGTCCACTCTTGGCGAGCTTCCATGCGCTTCATAAACAAGTCGGGAATCCAATTCGCGGTGTTCATGTCATGCGTGCGGCGACGATCGTCTCCGGTGTTCTTACGCAGCTCGAGAAAATCGTCTATATCGTTGTGCCATGTTTCAAGATAGGCACAACCGGAACCGCGACGCTTGCCTCCCTGATTGACGGCGACCAGTTGGTCATTGTGCAACTTGAGGAACGGAATAACCCCTTGGGACTCTCCGTTGGTACCCTTGATAAAGCCACCGGTGCCACGAACCGCGGTCCATGA
>DOCS01000164.1:0-5772 GCA_003503355.1 Opitutia bacterium | reverse complement strand
GACTCAATGCTGTCGTCGACCTTGTAAAGGTAGCAGGAAGAGAGCTGCGAGTGAAGCGTACCGGAATTAAACAGTGTCGGCGTGGACGAGCAGAAACGGCGGCTCTTGTAGAGGTTGTAGAGACGCAGCGCGTAGCCTTCACGATCCTCCTTTTCATCGTGAAAGAGCCCCATTGAGACACGAATCCAGAAGTATTGCGGCACCTCAAGGCGGCGGTGCTTCTTGCTGGTCTTATCGACGATCAAGTAGCGGTCATACATCGTCTGTACTCCGAGGTAATCGAAGTCGAGGTCGGCGGAGGGATCGAGCGAGTCCGCGATCTTGTTCACATCGAAGTCGAGCAGTTTTGGATGCACACGATCGATTTCGATCGCGCGCTTGAGGTATGGCTTGAAGCCACGGCGATGCGCTTCCTTGAGCTGCTCGACGCCGTCGCGAACGATATCCCAATCCAGAACTTCTTCATAGATATAAGTCAGCAGGATACGAGCCGCGAAACGTGCGAAGTCCGCATCACGCTCAATCATACTCTTAGCATTCAGAATAATGGTCTTCTGCAAGTCTGCACGCTTCATTTCAGGGTAAAGCGAGCGGCGCAGCTCTTTCTCGATCTGGTCGAAGCTGAGATTCAAATCGAGCCCGATCATACCGAAATCGATGCGGCGCTTAAGATCCACGGCATCCCAGAAGCTGCTTTCACCGTTTTCTTCGGTGACCACGATCATCGATTCTTGTCGCGACTCGTCGATGGTCACGCTGCCAGTCTCTTCGCGCAAACGTGAGCGATGTGCACGATGCAAAATGTAGGCTTCAGCCACCTTAAAGTGCCCCTGGCGCATCATTTCTTCCTGCACGGCATCTTGCACGTCTTCGATATTGATAAACGCCTGCCCACCACTGTTAAGACGATCAGTCGCCGCACGGGCGACTTCAACGGCTGGCTCGGAATCAAGGTGCAAGGATAGAAAAGACTTACGCACTGCGACTTCAATCTTCGCTTCGCTCCACGGCACCACTTGTCCATTGCGACGAATCAAGCGAATTGAAACCGGAGCGCGCTCACGATCTTGACCTTGACCGCGACCAAATACCAGGCTCTTGGCCACGTCGTGCGCGTCGTTTTCGATCAATGCTTTCTCGATCAGAATATGAATATCGTGCGCGGAAAGCTTGAGTGCGCCGCCTTGCTCAACCGAAGCGTTTAACACCTTGCCCACACTCTCAGCGATACTCGCCACAAACTCTTGATTCGCAGCAGTGAAAATATCTTCCACTTGACGAGACAGGAGCAAATCGGTCAATGCAGCTCCGATGGTGTCAGCCACTTCAGCGAGATCGAAATCACACTCGCCGCTCTGCAATGAAACTTTAATTTCTGCGAGTTGCAAGCGATCTGAACCGACCACAGCGCGCCAGTCATAGCCTAGTTTTTGGTCCTTGGGAGTCGAAGCGAAACGCTTCAGTTCGAGATCTTGTTCGAATGATATTTTTTGGATCATCAGTGTTGATTTGTTGGGGTTCGGTACAGCTGCCGACACTCTTGCTAAAGGAAGAAACTTTATGATAATAGTAACAGAGTGCGCGCCGCGGCACGCACTCCGAGAAAATTAATCGCCGGAAAATCGTTTACAGTTCGTCGTCATCCACCTGAGCCATCGCAGATGACTTCTGGTATTCGGTGACACGGCCTTCGAAGAAATTTTGCTCTTTCTTAATGTCCATCATTTCAGCCAGCCATGGGAATGGATTCTCCACCCCAGGTTTGATCGGCAGGAGTCCAACCCCTTCGAGGCGGCGGTCGGCGATGTAATCAATGTATTGGCAGAACTCATCTGCGCTCAGACCAACGGAATTAACCGGCAAGCAGTCGCGGATGAAATCCTTCTCAAGAGAAACCGCTTCACGCATCAGATCGCGGAGTTCTTCTTTAAATTCCGGCGTCCAGACATCTGCATTCTCCTCGATCAAATCCATAAGCAAGTTACGGAATACCTCGATGTGATTCGACTCGTCACGCAAGGTGTAGCGAAACATCTGGCCGAGACCAGGAAACTTGTTTTGACGGTAGAGCGAAAGCACCATGCCGAACAAACCATAGAACTGAGTACCTTCCATACACTGACCGAACAGGAACAAGTTCTTTGTAAAGGCCTGCTTGTCCGCGGTTGTGCTCAAATCCATATCGCGACGCAGAGCGCGCGAGTTGTTGACCACGAAGTTGGTTTTACGCGCAATGGTAGGAATATCCTCAAACATCGCCTCACACTCGTGCGGGTTGATCCCCAACGAGCTGATCATATAGACCAAAGAATCGGCGTGGATGTTTTCTTCGTGTGCATGACGACCGAGCAGAAGCTTGAGCTCGGGGGCAGTCACCAACTCACGAGTCACGTGCTGAACGTTATCGCCGACAATCCCCTCCGCAGCGGAGAAATAGCCGATCGCCATTTTGATAATCCAGCGCTCCGCATCCGAAAGATCCTCACTGCGCCACAACTCCACGTCCTTCTGCATTGGGATGTCTTCAGGCTCCCAGTGATTGTTCTTCATGGTCTTGTACAGATCGTACGCCCATTGGTATTTGAGCGGCAGGATATTGAAGAACATCGTATCCTTACCGTTGATAATCTGTTTCGATGCGTACGCTTCTTCCGCCTTTGCCTGATCAAGAACAAAGGTTTTATCGCCGATTGTGTAGGATTTTTCCATGTGATGCTATAAGTTGTAGATGAATGTTGAGTGTAGCTAAAGTTCGTTAAAAAAAGGACAACATAACAGGTTTTTTTTGGAAAAAATTACCGCGAAAACTGAAAACGTTGAATGCTAGCAAGATAGAAAAAGCTAGCCTGCTAAATGGGACTTTTGGATGGCAGACAATGCTCATCTGGGTTTGCGCTGTCAAACAAACGAACACCGCATCTGGTATGTTTTTCAAAAACAAACACTATATATAGCGATTACACTCCATTTACGCGCACATCACAGAAGATCTATTATGCGCCAAATCGTTCACAGAGCGGAGTTTGCAACTAGCCACCAGCAACGAGTTAATTCAGCAAAAATCCACCCGCTAGGTCTATCGATCGAAACGAAGTTGCCAACGCCCAAAAATAACCCTGAGAGACTGCAACTTTCTTTGCCAAAAGGCGATTACACCAGTAACTATGGACGCCTGCACTGATACGACGACCCCACGAACTTGGACGACACCTTCCAACGCGCCCACTTGCATCATGGCGACAGCCCCCCAACACAAAACAGCACCCACTCCAATCGTAGAAGACATTGACAGCGCCTGCCTGCGCGCCATCGCTGACGGCGACCGCAACGCCTTCGCCAGCCTAGTCGAACGCTGGCAGGTGCATCTGATCAACTTTTTCTACCGCTCGACCCACAACCGAGCCGACGCCGAAGACCTCGCTCAGGAAACCTTCCTCGACCTCTACCGTGCCGCCCCCCGCTACACCGCGCGCGGCACCTTCAGCGCCTTCATCTTCACCCTCGCACGCCGGCGCCTGATCGACAGCTACCGCAAACGCTCACGCCGCCCGCTCGACCTGATCGACCCCAACGACTACTTCATGCAGCAACAGGCGGACCAAGCCAACGCCACGACCGACATCGAAGAAGCCTTCCACCGCGCACTCGCCAGCCTCTCCGAAAACCAGCGCAATGCCATCCTTATGCTGCAACAGCAAGGACTCTCCTACGATGAAATCGCCCTCGCCCTCGACGCCAGCATCAGCTCGGTCAAGACCTGGATCCACCGCGCACGCATACACCTTCGCAAAGAACTAAAAGACTTCGCATAACCAGCCGCTCGACTTTAAAAATGAAAACCACCGACTCACGCAATCCGCTCGACCGGAAAATCGACGACCTTCTCGCCAGTCGCCCACTGCAACCCAGCAGTGACTTCACTCAGCGCGTACTCGCCGCCGCAGATGACCTACCCGCGCCCAAAGCCAGGCCCAGCCACATCAGTAAGCTGGTACACTTCGCCCTACCGGCGGCGGCCGCCATCGCGGCTGCATGCCTACTCGTACAGTTCATCGCCACCACGCCAGCCGTCGACCACCCATCGACACTATCCGCCGCCGACATCCAAGAAATCTTTCTCCTCGAAGAAGGACTTTCCGGATTCACTCAACTGCAAGACGACCACTTAAGCAGCGACGCTCTCCTCAACACACTCGAGGCCCTGAAATTCGACATTAAATCATGAACACACACCGACTTCTTTCCTTACTTTGCTGTATGCTGCTCACCGCCACCAGCAGCGTGTGCCCCGCCGCAACGTCACCGCAAGCTACCCCAGAACAACCCGACAAGCCCCACACAGAGACACGCCTACTCCAACAGTTGCTCCAAATGGAAGATCAACAACTGACCAACCTGCGCCAAACCATTGAGCACATCGAACAAATGACACCCGAAGCAAAGGCCCAAATGCGCGGGCGCATTGGTACCATTCGCAAAATGCCGCCCGAAAAAGTCGCTGCCATGCGCAAACAATATAAGGACCTCCCCAAGGAGCAGCGCCAAGCGATGCACGATCGCTGGCTACAGATGTCTCCCGACGCACGCGCAGAATGGCGCGAAAAACTGCGCAGCATGTCCCGCGAAGAGCGTCAAGCAGTCTTGAAAGCACAAGGGTTCCTACCGCCACATCGCGACAAAAAAGGCCCACGCCCCCCACACCAACCTGGCGATCCAAAATCACACCCAGAACGCCCACAGAAACGTGCGCCGATTGCCGAAAGCGAAAATTTTTAAAAAATACAATCGATGGCTTGACAACAGAAGCTCCCGCCACATTGTCCGTGTCTTCGTTAGCGATTTCGGTCGCAAACAAACTTGCTGGATTAGCTCAATTGGTAGAGCAGTTGACTCTTAATCAATTGGTTCTGGGTTCAAGTCCCAGATCCAGTAAGTAGGCCACCTTAGCTCAGTTGGTAGAGCAGTTGATTTGTAATCATCAGGTCGTCAGTTCGACTCTGACAGGTGGCTCCATTTTAGATCCCGCAACTTTCCACAAAGTTGCGGGATTTTTTTGTACCTAAAACCAGCCTATAAGCGACTGAGAGAAAGGCGCAGCAAACACCGCATTCGCACCACCGGTCGTTCTGGTCAAAATGGGCAGTCCGAAAGAATTCGATGGAATCCGTGAAAATCCCAAAAAAGACCGTTTTTTTGGCAACCGCTGGGCAACCGCTTGAAGCAAAAATAAATGCTGACTCAACTCAGGAGAAAAACAGAGCCGCCTATCTGCAACTGCTGAACAAGCCTGCCACTTAAAATTTCTTCAGTTCGCAGCAACAGGCTCATAGCTTTCACCATTAAAGCGATAGACCCACGGTGAAGCCTGTGAAGCCGCCTTCCGTTCGGACAAGTGCAGACACCGCCCTCTTGATTCACAAACTCCAATGAGCCGTCGCCGTTGAGGTCTTTAAAGTTATACCTCTTCCCTGCCCCTGTGATGGCAGCAAGCTCCCGCAGCACTCCGTCCTCCCACAGGAAAACCCACATCACCCATCGGTGCGCCCCCGGAGCCGATCTTCCCGAGACATTTCCCTAGACCATAAAGGCTGGCGGTCCGTCGGCGACGAGTCGACTCCAGGCAGCAAAGACTAGAGCTTCATAACCGAAGGAGCACGGCGCAGTTGCTTGGAGCGCTGGAAGCGATGCTGCGAAGCGCAGGGATGGGAGTGACGTCCTCCGTTCAAAGTCTCGTGCGCCGCCACCGTAAAAAAAAAAAGGACAGGGGGGATT
>DOCS01000009.1 GCA_003503355.1 Opitutia bacterium | reverse complement strand
AACGATGCCTTCTGCCCTGCGCTCTTGGATATGCACATAACTGTCCGCTACCACCTGATCAGCCGGTCGCTTACTCCGATCGCCTTTGCCATCCGTCATGGCAACGCCAAGCGTTAAGTCTTCATCTTGAACGCGATGCAAATAGGCTAAGAATCGCTCGTACTGCTCACCACCGGTATCTTCAGAAATCTGCCAAGTCGCCTGATGAATGGCATTGAGTGCGTCGTGTGTCAGGTAGCGCTGAGCGCACCCGCTCTCACGACAAATCAAACGCACTGCTTCTAGTTTGGACAGCAAATCTTCTGAGTGACGGTTGATATGAAGCATGCGATTGACGGTCTTTCCAGACGATGCCTGATCTGCCAACATCAATCCGCCATACTCTGGTCTTTGGGCAAAATCATAGGTCACACCTACCGCGCGAATACCCGGTTGCAGCCGCGGTTCATCAACCACCGATTCAATGAGGTCACCCTCAACATAGACCGTAGGCTTATAACGACGAAGGCTTTCCTCGTACTCCGCCGCACTCATAATGTGA
This sequence comes from Opitutia bacterium, assembly GCA_003503355.1. Lineage (GTDB taxonomy): Bacteria > Verrucomicrobiota > Verrucomicrobiia > Opitutales > Coraliomargaritaceae > Lentimonas. The sequence goes on along the minus strand of DOCS01000009.1, from coordinate 3,314 downwards.
CCACCGGCTTTCATCAACATGCTTGGCTCCTCTGAGCGGCTTTCCGCTCGGTACTGTCTATCCCGTCCGCAGCAAAGCCAGTAGGCTAGCCACGTCCTCCAATTCATCCAGTCGCATCAGACACTGCCAGATCGACTCCGCTTCTTCGGCTGTAATGCTCAGCGCACAATTTGCCATGAACTTGTCACGAACCTGCTCCGCCGGCAGTAACTGCCCTGCTGCACCGCGATTGATTGGCTCAAACTGCTCTAGCACGGAGCCGTCTTTTAACGTGATCCGAACACCGCCCGAAAACACCTCGGGATAGCGAGATCGCTCGTCGTGGGTGCAGTCAATCCGCTGGCAGAGGTCAAGCACTGCAGGATCTAGCCTCGCCGTGTCGTGCAACTCTGACAAACCGAAAACCCCTTTACACACCGCTGTGGCGACCGCGTAGGGCACACTGAATTTGGCATCGTATTCACTCTGCGGGGCACGCTTCTTATCCAAAGGTTCCACCACAACGCCAAACTGTCGCTCATGTAACAAAATCGTGATCGAGGCTATTTGATCTGGCACCACATTGTGCCGAGCGCGGAGCGCCAAGGCCGCATCGACCGGCGCGTGATTAAAATGACAAATCGGGTAGGGCTTGATCGCCACAGTCTCGAGAGACCACTTGGAAAATAACGACTGGGCCATCGCTGTCGTGTCTATGTTAGTCCCCGGTGCATAGAGTGCGTAAAAACCAAATCGCCCGCCATACGCTTCGCCAGGCCCTTCAAAACCAGACACCCCCAGCGACGCTGCTTGCAGCGCAGAGGACGCCGCCCAGCCGGGGTGCAGACGTTTCGTCCAACTGCCATCGTCTAAAAATGCCATGCTACCGCTGCTTAAACTGAGCGCGATCCCCTGCGTTCTAATTAGTGCCTCAACATCCCCGCCCATTAGTACAGCTGCTGCGACTGCTGCGCCAAATACACCCACCACGCCAGTGGGATGAAAGCCAACCTGCTGAAAAACGCCGCCAGCTTGCGCACCCAGCAGCGCGTCAATCTCAATCGCCATCAACGTTGCCAGCAGTAACGCCTGTCCGTCCAGCCCCTTGCTCTCCGCCAGCGCCAGCGTGGTCGGCAACGCACTCGCCGAGCAATGTACGACAGAAGCCAGATGGGTATCGTCGTAATCGAGGCCATGAATCAACAGCCCATTCATCAGCGCCGCATCTCGCAATGCCACCGTACTCGATTGACCGATAATCGTTGAGGCCCCCTGACTCCCCAAGACCTCTAAAGAGGACAGTGATTTGTGGGCAAAATCATAGTCTCTAGACGCAAAAGCAATACCGATTGCATCGGCGAGACACAGCTTTAGGTAGCGCCATACGTCGCTCGGAACGTCCGCCGCACGCAACGCGAGTGCGCGTTCGGCGATCGCCCGGCTCAGCCGCGGCGTCGCCTCATCGTGAGTCTGTAAAGATGACATCTCTTATTCCCGCAAATGTCCGGACATGATACAGCAAGCTGAGGTCAGATCCGACCCATGAGTCAAAACAAGTCCCTATTGGTTGTGATGCGAGCCCAAGGCATCTGGCCTCGGCCCAGCACCACCGGGTGCTTATGCCTGGAGTTTTTCTGCCAACGCTAAAATACGCTGACTCTTATAAACGATGGGGTAGTCGATAAAATAGCCATCGAGTTGGATGGAGGCCATACCGGCCGCCTCAGCCTCTTCAAAAGCGGCGACAACCGCCCGCGCATGGGCAATGTCCTCAGCTGAGGGCGTGAAGACATCGTGCGTCAGGGGGACCTGGCTGGGATGGATACACAACTTACCGCCGAAACCAAATTGCTTGCCGTAGCGTGCCGACTGCACGAACCGCTCATCATCACGGATTTGCAACACCACGGTATCGATGGGGGGCTCGAGATTTCCCAATCGTGCGGCATGCGATAACTTCGATCGTGCATAGGCTAGGACCGCCTCATCAGCGTTCCACTCGTAATTGAGATCGAGGGTATAGTCCCCTCCCCCAAAGGCCATGCGGCGGATACGACTGTTTGTGGTGGCAATCTCTTTTGCTGATTCGACTCCCGCTGCGGTCTCAATGATCGGCATCAGATCCAACTGTCCCACAGGCATACCGCACGCCGCCTCGGCAGCGGCTAACCACTGCTCTGCTCGATTCAAGCAAGATCCCGACTCTACTTTTGGCAGCACCACACCGTGAAGCCAAGGGCCGACTGTGGCTTTAATATCGTCCTCACAGTAAGGCGTATCAAGACTGTTCACTCTCACATAATACTGAGTGCCGCTGTGGGGTCGCGCACTAAAAGCTTCCACCACACACTCTCTCGCTGCGGCTTTCTCACTAATTGCTACCGCATCTTCAAGATCCAGAATGACCGCATCGGCACCCACCTCGAACACTTTTTCCACTCGGCGCGGGTGATTGGCCGGCGTGAATAAGAAACTGCGCAGCGGTATTGCTGTTGAGTCCGTCATTTAAGAGCTCCAAGACCAGTGATCGGCTGTTTGCCAGCCGCGTGTGAATTCGAAGTTATAACTAAAGTTGTTCGCGGGATGTTCCGAAATGGACACTTCGAATATACGGCCACCACTACCCTGGTAAGACCGACAAACACTCAGTGACGCACTCCCTGCCTCAACTCCCAAGACTTCGGCTTTTTTATCCGACAACACGCCGGCGAAAACGCGCACCGTGATTTTTTCAATCTTCTCGTTGAACGTATCGGCAATCAGCTCATAAACAGGGCGGGTGCTGCCACCGAGCCGTTGGGCGATGGAACTATATTCTGGAATGACATAGACATCGGCCCAACAAATAGGCATGCCCTCGCTACCGAGCGTCCGTAAACCAGAAATTCGGACCCATTGCTCTCCTACCGAACACTGCAGCGCTTTCGCCAGTGACTTATCGGCTGCAACCTGCTCCTCGGAGAGGAGTCGAAATAAACTGGTGTCCGGGTAACTGAACAACTCCGACGGTGAACGCACCATTTGCACGAAGGCCGGGGCAGCGTCGGTCGAGAGCACCACCGTGCCTCGTCCTCTTTGTCGGGCCACCATGCCCATGTCCTCGAGCACACGCAGTGCCTCGCGAATCGTATGGCGGCTGGCATCAAAGCGACTGATCAGATCCATCTCCCCTGGCAAAAAGCTGCCCACTGGAAATTTTCCATCGCGAATGCCCGCGAGCAACGTGTCAGAGATTTGACGATAGAGGGGGATACGAGCACCTCCTTTTTTTTCTGTCTCAGCTTGCATGACGAGCAACAACCCCCCAAACTTTAAATGTCCAGACATTTTAAATG
>DOCS01000071.1 GCA_003503355.1 Opitutia bacterium | reverse complement strand
TCATCCAGCAGAAAATCGATGCGTGCAAAATCGCGACACCCGCAGGCATCAAACAGAGCTGCCGCATGTGCCTGGATCTGCGCTTCGACCTCGGGCGGCAATTCGGCAGGAAATCGATACTCTGTCGATCCGGATGTGTATTTCGCCTTATAATCGTACACCCCGCTGGCACTCACAATTTCGACCACGCCCATCGCTGCGCCCTTGAGCACGCCAACCGTTAACTCGCGACCGCGAATGCGCTGCTCGATCAGCCAGTTGCCACGATGAATTTGAGACAGCGTGACTCCCAGCGCCGAACGATGTTCGGTAAAATACAAGCCGACACTACTGCCCTGATCGGTCGGTTTGATCACCAGCGATGTCCCCAATCGTTCAATCACTGCATCCGCCAAAGGCGTGTCGCTGCCATCAAATACCATGCCCTCGGGGACAGCGATGCCCAACTCACGCGCAATCGACTTGGTCTGATCCTTGGCCATACACAGGCGACTGGCGGCGGCATCGCTCCCGCAATACTCGATCCCTGCTGCCTCCAGCAACGTCTGTAAACGACCGTCTTCGCCAAACGCACCATGCAGTGCCGGAAACACAATCGCGTGTTTGCCGCTGATCGAGTCAGGCAATGCCTCCGCATCGAGACGCAGCAACTCAACCTCAAAATGAGCGCCCAATGCCCGCGCGATCGCCTCACCACTGGCGAGCGAGACGTCTCGCTCGGAGCCAACGCCTCCATACAGTACAATAATCGATTTCGGATCAGCCATGATTCATTCCTTCTTTTATAGGTTCTATCTCGCCCAACACGTCATCCCAGGACTTGCCCAGCAATAACACTTCCGGCTCCAGCACATAGCCCGACTTTGCGTGAATCACCGCACGCACCTGCCGCACCAGTTCAATCACATCCGCCGCACAAGCGCCCCCTCGGTTGACGATAAAATTACCATGCACCGCCGAGACTTCGGCCGCGCCGACACGCATACCTTTGACACCATAGGTATCAATCAGCTTTCCGGCAAAATTGCCGTGTGGATTTTTAAAAATACACCCAGCACTCGGATCGCGCGGCTGGGATTCTTTACGCGAACTGGAGTAGCTGTGCATGCGGTCGCGAATCGATGCTTCGGTTTCCACTTCCGCACTTTTCAAAATCGCACCCAGTGCGATGCCCCGGCTGATCTCCTCCACTTTACGATAACCAAAGTGAAACGCATCCTTAGGCAAATCCTGCAACTGCCCGGCCTCATCGAGGAACTGCACACGCTCAACCACGTCGAACATCCAATTGCCCATCGCACCGGCGTTCATACGCAAGGCACCACCGATCGCTCCGGGAATCCCTTCCAGAAACTCAAACCCCGCAAGGCCCGCCTTCGCCGCATGACCGCAAATTTCTTTTAAGCGCACCCCCGCAGCCGTCCACAGACGGCCCGAACCCAGCACCTCAGTCCGGCGCCATGCTGGGCCAGAGAAACGAATCACCAAGCCGGCAAAGCCCTCGTCGGGAACCAGCAAATTCGAACCACGACCTAAATAAAACGTCTCCAGACCAAACAGCTTCGCCGCGCGCAGCAACGCGCGCAAATCACAGAGATTCGACGGCTCGGCATAAAAGCGCGCCGCGCCACCGATGCGCATGGTAGTCTTGTTGGAGAGCGGCTCCTCCTGTTTTAACACGCACTCTGGCGACACGCGCCCCTTCAGGAAGTCGCACCAAGCTGCGGATGATTCAAACTCTGTACGATGCATCGATGTGAACATACCACCGAAGTGATCGATGTCGCCAGCACCGACAAAGGCCACAGTGACGGGGCCAGTGCCAACAGAGTCGACGAGTCGGCCAATACCGTCCGGGTCCATGCTCAACACCTCGGGCGGCTCGGCGTCAAACGCCTCAACCAGATCGACGACACGTCCCCCGTCCAACTCCGACTCATGCGCCGCATACACCGGCAACAAAAAGAGTTGATCCACAGCCTGCAACGCGTCTGCAAATGCGTGCTTAAATTGCTTGGTACGCGAATAACGATGCGGCTGAAAGACCACGACCAGGCGTCGTTCGGGCTCCATCGCACGCAAGCAATCAATCAGCGCCGTAATCTCAGTGGGATGATGCGCATAATCTTCCACCACCGTCAGTGTGAGATCGCGATGCAACACCGTCTGCCGTCTCGCCATGCCACGAAAACTCGACAACACATCGGCAGAAAAACCGGCGTTTAACAGGCTCAGAACGGCGAGTGCCGCGGCGCCATTGATTTGATTAAATCGCCCCACTGGCGGCGACTCGATACGCGCTTCGCCAAAACGGCCGCCCAACTGCAAACCACCATCGGCATCTGCGAGCACGCGAAAATCGCCCCCCGGCCCGAAGGTCAACCGCTCCGCACCGCCAGTCTCAATAAAACGTCCGCTCAAGTCGCCCTCGCTCGACAGCAACACCCGCTGCTTGGTGCGCGCAATGAGCTGAAGAAAGGCGCCATCGAGCATCGCCGCGCTGGAAT
>DOCS01000209.1:2894-3413 GCA_003503355.1 Opitutia bacterium | reverse complement strand
CGCCGCGGAGTTGCTTGGCTTCCCCATCGAGTTCGCGAAGCGTCCTGGCTAATGGAATTTGTTGCTCCTTTATTTCTTGGCGTTGTGCAGTCAGTCGGCGCAGAGCATCCTCCAGTTTGGCCTGTTGAGTTGCCTGGAGCCCGGCAAGGGTTTCACCGAAGGACGTCGTCGCAAAGACAAGGGCACTTAGGCTTAGATAGAGTATGGGTTTTAAAGAGATCACGGGCGCTAGTTTTGTAGTTCGACTGGCAGTGCGATGAAACGTGCCTCTTGGTTGGTATTGTTGGCAGTGGCAATGACTTCAGCAATGGCGGCCGACAGTTCGGGTTGAGAGTACCATTGCCATCCGTTGGTGCCAGGGTGTCCGTAGCCAGCGTCATCGCCCGACCGCGTGCGGTAGTAGGCAGTGCCCAGTCCCACGTAGACCGTTTCCACTTCGCCCTGACTGCCATCGCCGAGCGTACGGATTTCCGCATGCAGGGTGATGGTGCGGTCAAATTTGTTAATCGTATTGAGGAT
>DOCS01000209.1:0-2824 GCA_003503355.1 Opitutia bacterium | reverse complement strand
CGCAAGAGGCGGTCGATTTTTGCGCTGAGTGGTTCGGGCAGCCGTGGTGTTAAGGTGATTAATGCTGGTTCGATTTCAGCCAGAAAGTTCGCGATGTGCGCGCGGTCAGCGATGAGCGCGTCTTGTTCGCTGACCAATTCGGTGCGCACGTCATCGGCATCGGTTGCAGTCGCTTCGATTCTTAGCAGTGATTCATTCAGGGTGGCGATCTCGGACCGAGCGACTTTGGAGAGGTCGTTAAGCAGTCGTTGGTTGTCTTCCCATTGAATGGCTTCGCTGGAAATTGCTTTTTCGGTGGCCACCCATTCTTTAACCAGCGTGCGGGTGGATTCGAGTGCGACCGAGCCTGAGCTCGGGAGTGTCAAGCTCAGTATAGCAAAGCTGTTAATGGCGATGTGTTTGTGTATTTCCATTCAAATTGGGTTCAAGTTGAGACAGAATCTCATAGTCTGATTAGTTGATAAGCAAGCCTATCAGATTCGTTATTTTACATCCTATGATAGCAGAATCAGATGCTGTCTTCTGCCCACAAACGGAGTAAAAATAGCTGTTTTAGTTAGTCTGAATTTTGGGCGTCTTCTTGATTCGGGTGGTTTTACTCCGCACAGGAGTGGTTTTCTAGGGTTTTTTTTTGTTATATTCTTACTTTTTTTAATCATTTGCCCATGCTCAGGGCATACTTTTTGTATTCGTAATGAAAAATCTCTCATTTTANNTTGCTTTTTTGTTCATCGTCGCTGGCAGATGGATTAACGATCTACAGTTATCGGCACTATGAGAGTGACGAGTTGTTGTTTCAGAAATTTACGGAGAAGACTGGGATTGAGGTAAATGTCGTAAAAAGTAAGGCGGGTGCTCTACTTGAGCGACTCAAGGCTGAAGGGGAACAGACGCCGGCTGATATTCTGATGACCTCAGACGCTGGTCGTTTGCATCAGGCACGTGAAGCGGGTGTGCTGCAGCCGCTTGAGTCTGCATTTCTGCAACAGCGCGTGCCTGTCAATTTGCGCGATCCCGACGGATATTGGTATGGATTCACACAGCGTGCACGTGTGATTGTGTATGCGCCTGAGCGTGTGAGCGTGGNNGGAATTGGGAACCTATGAAGCATTGGCAAGTTCGGATTGGCGCGGGCGTGTGGTGGTTCGCTCCTCTGCAAGTGTCTATAACCAGTCTTTATTATCTTCGATGATCGATGCCAACGGAAAGTCGCAGGCGATCGAGTGGGCACAGGCAGTGCGTAAAAATATGGCACGTCCGCCGCAGGGCAGTGATCGTGATCAAATGCGTGCGATTGCCGCTGGTTTGGCGGATGTTGCAATCGTCAACACCTACTATCTCGGACTGCTGGCAAATTCGGACAACCAGAAGGATCGTGAGGTTGCCGCACAGTTAAAGATNNTTTTTTCCGAATCAGGCGGAGCGGGGTACGCATGTTAACGTAAGTGGTGCGGGTGTGGTTGCAGGTACGGATAATGCCGACGCCGCCCGCAAGTTTCTCGAGTATTTGGCTACGGATGAAGCGCAGTCTGTGTTCCCCGCGGCGACATTTGAATACCCGGTTGTGGCGGGGGTTAAATGGTCACCGTTGCAGCAACAGTGGGGGACATTTAAAGCTGATCCGATCAGTTTGACCCGCCTAGGCGAGCTAAATGCGGATGCGATTCGCTGCTTTAATCTGGCAGGATGGGAGTAAGCGTACGTAGCGGAGGCGCTCGCAANNCAACGGATTAATTCATGGTCGGTTTCGGCCGTGTGCTGCGCGCTGTTGTTACTTGCGCCTTTGATCGCTGTCTTTGTCGGTGTTTTTCAGCCGACTGCAGAATGGCAGCATTTGGTGGGTACCGTGCTGCCCGGATACCTGATGAATACCCTTATACTGGTGTTAGGCGTGAGTCTTGTCAGTATTCTGTTTGCGCTGCCGACGGCATGGTTTGTTGCTACGTACGAGTTTCCCACGCGACGTTTTTGGAAATGGGCATTGGTGATGCCGCTGGCAGTGCCGACCTTTGCGTCCGCATTTACTTATTTTGATGTTTTGGAATGGTCGATCCCGCTTATTATCAAAGCTCGTCAGGCGTGGGGATTTGACGCGTCGCAGTGGGTCGAGCGCGTGGTGCGGTATGGTATGTTAATCCTATTGCTGAGCTCAGTGCTGTATCCTTATTTGTATTTAGGCTTACGCTCGGCTTTCTCCAAGCAGCAGGGAGTGTATTTTGAGGCAGGCCGAATGCTTGGCAAGCCTCCCGGCTCAATTTTCAGGCGGATTGCATTGCCGATGGCACGGCCGACTTTGATTGCCGGCCTGAGTCTGATTGTCATGGAAGTGGTGAATGAGTATGGTGCGGTGAATTTGTTTGGAGTGCCGACGCTGACTGAAGGGATTTTTCGCACATGGTTTGGTCTGGGCGATCGTGCGTCCGGTTTACGTTTGGCGGTGATCGTCGTTGTCATTGTATTTGCGGTGCTAGCATTTGAAGCCTGGCAGCGAAAACGACTACGTTATGTCGAGGGAGCACAGGCGAATTTTCGGCACCGACGAGTACGGTTGCCGAGGCGACGCGCTTGGATCATTGTACTTTGTTGTGCGTGTCCGGTCTTGATTGGTTTTGTATTTCCCGTGGTTCGTTTGNNAATTTGATTTCGCTGATTTTTTTCAGCAGGCGGCCACCAGTCTTGGACTGGCTTCCATCACTGCGTTATTATTGAGTCTAGTCGCCTTCTTTTTGGCATTTAGTGTTCGTGTTCAGAGTGATTCAAGAATCTCCAAGCTGATCCAGGCATCGACGCTCGGTTATGCGATTCCCAGTGTTGTGACGGGTGT
>DOCS01000023.1:1583-2729 GCA_003503355.1 Opitutia bacterium | reverse complement strand
TCCCCATAGGTTGAGGTTGCCCTCGGCTGGTATCGCTGATGCCGCGGCGTCTTGCGCCAGCGCTAGGCAGGGTAGGAGGCAAGCCAACAGCAATGCCAGGGCCGGCTTTGCCCGTACTGGCCAGTTGGATGCGGCATTTAGCATTTGTGTGGAGTGTGTGGCGGTGCCCTGTGTTGTCATTGTGTTGCTGTGTTATGGATGCGGGGAGGACGGGCTTGCCCGTTGTTCGGTAAGTTTTAGGTGGTTTTGTTTTTTTACGAGGTGCCGGCTGAGTTTTTTGAAATATACCGTGAAGCTGGGGTCGTCGGTGGGCCAGTGCAGCGCACGTTGCTGCATCTCGCTGTAGAGCGTGAGGGCATAGGCCTTGTCGCGCAGGCCGAGTGCCGCACTGATTGCGGTGGCGTAGCAATGTGCCAGGTTGTGGGGCGGGCTGGGCGTAGAGAACACGATGGGTTGCAGGGCGAGTTCGAGGGCGGCGCGGTAGTCCTCGCTGCGCAGTTTGTCGGCGCCGAGTACATAGTAGCCCAAGGCAGATTCGCCGTAGGGTTCCCGTTGCGCGACCCATGCGCCTGCGAGGGGGCGTGCAGCGTCGTAGAGTCGCAGGCGGTTGTAACTGTCCAGTATGGTGTCCTCCAGTGTGCGTAGCGCGGCGGGGTTCTTAATTTGCGGTTTGAGGATCTCGGCAATTGCAATGGCGCGTGCGGGCATGCCTGCTGCGAGGGTCAGGTCGACGTGGTAAATGAAGAAGTGCGATTCGGCGGGCGGCAGGAACGGGAGGATTTTGAGCCGTTGCAGGTACAGCATATGTATGAGCTCGTGTGCGTTGTCGGTTTCGCCGGATTCTATCCACTCGACCGCGAGGGCTTTGTAACTGTCGCCGGGTATCGTGTATGCTTGAATTTCACGACTGTCGAAAGTGTAGATCGCTTCACCAGCGCCTTTCGCTGTGGCGACTTGTATTTGATTCTCGGAGACGTCGATTGAGTGTCCAGAGATGGTTCGGCCATTGGTTAAGTGCACTTGTATCGGTCGATGCAGTTCGGCGTAGATGGCGTCATAGGTGGCTGCTGGGATTTTGGCGGGGAGTGCGGGGAGTCGCACGCTGCTAAAAAAGCAGCCAAGTAAGCACACGGTCCAGACGGAGCA
>DOCS01000023.1:0-1485 GCA_003503355.1 Opitutia bacterium | reverse complement strand
GCAGCAGCGCTTCCAATTCAGGAAGTCTCGCTTGCGCCAGTTGGTAAGCTTTAAAGGCTTTCAGTCGTTCATCGCGGAGGAGTTCGCGCAGGGTGTTGCGTGCCGCGGTGGGGTCGCCGATGGCTTCGAACAGTTGAGCGCTCTGCCAATAGGCAGCGATAATGATTTCGGGGTAAGCGCGATAGAGGGTATAGATCCGTTGCCAATACGGGATGGCGCGTTTCGGGTTGTCGAGTTCGGTTTCGATGCGTGCGAGGCCGGCCAGCGCGCGGGCATGCGGGCGGCCACGCATTTGCTTGATCTGCAGGATTTCATTCAGCACCTCGCGGGCGCTTGCATAGATGCCTTGTCGGGTAAGCACTTCGGCGCTCAGCAGGCGTACGTCGGCGGCGAGTGGATGCGTGGGTGTTTCTTCCAAAAAGCGCAACAGCCAGCGGCGGGATGCCTCCAGGCGTTGCTGTTTGGCGGCGAGTTGCGCTTTGCCATAGTATGCGGTGGCGCGTTCGTAATGTTTGGGATAGTCGGTCAGGATGTGCTCGAAATAGTCGTCGGCCGATGCGTAGCCGCGCTCAGCGAGCACGAGGCCGACGCTGGCGAGTGTTTCGGGGTCCTGTTGTTCGATCGGTACGAAACGGTGAATCGAGAGCAGCGTGGCGTCGGCCTGCGCATCGTCAGTTGCGCGGCGCTGTGCTCTGTACAGGATTAGTCGTGCAAACCAGGTGAGCTGGGCATCTGTCAGGCTTTGCTGGCTCGCTTTCTGAAGCCACACATCGAAGTCGAGGGCGGCTGGGTCGTTTTGCGCGGCGCTTTTGTGTAGCTTGGCGTAGGCGGATAGAATCGAGCCGACCGCACGGGCTGCGGGATCGTTGCCGAACCGTTGTAGGGCCTGCTCGAATAGCGGGAATGCTTCCGAGCCCCGGCCTTGTTGTTGCAGTGACCAGCCGATCCAGTACAGCGCTTCGCTGACGCGCGGTCGGTCGATCGCATCAGGTCGGTCGATATAGGCCTGCAGGTGGGCGCGTAGCAGGTCGTAGCGTTCGAGCGCTTTGTAGATTTTGGAGGCTTGGAATGTGGCGTAGTCGTACAGTCGCGCATTGGCGGGTGGCACTTGCTTGAAGGCGTGGGCGGCGGTGCTCAGTTCGCCCTGTCCCATGAAAACGTCACCGCGCAGAGCCTGCGCCGCCGGTATGCGCTGGTGATCGGGAAACAGTCTGATCAGCGTGTCGGCGGTTTGGAGTGCGGCGCTGTAGTTGCGCTGCGCATAATAAACGTTGGCGATGCGGAAGTGGATTTCCGCGTGCAGCGGATGTTTGACTGTTTTTTGTTTGAGGGCGTGCAGCGCGTCCAAGCTGTTGGAGTAGTCGCGCTCGAAAAAATACGTCAACCCATGCCACAGTTCGATTTGTGGTGCTAGATTGCTGTCGGGGAACCGCTCCAGCGCAGTTGCGAATGTGTTGCGTGCTTGGGGCTGTTGCTCGAGCACGC
>DOCS01000060.1 GCA_003503355.1 Opitutia bacterium | reverse complement strand
CCGCGAAACAATCGGCAAGCTCAACTCGCCACTCGACATTACAATCCTGCGCCGCTTTGCCAGCCAAACCGAACACAAGCCAGGCGAGCCAATCTGGGAGATCATGCGCATGATCGGTCAAGACCTGGTTGATTATGTAACAGGCCTGCGCACCCGACTCGATTTCGTCGCACAGCACGCCGAAGTGTGGACACTCGGCTGTGGCGACAATACATTCAAAACACTCTTTATGCCGCGCACCGAACCCCTGCCCGACGAAGCTTCGGCTGGGCTCGGTGGCCACGTAATGGCACTCGGCCTCGAAGAAGAAGTGCTCGCCCTCGTCTACCCTGACAGTCGCGGCAGCGGCTACGGCATGCGCCGCTTCAACGACGACCAACGTATGGACTTCAGCCCACTTGAAAACGAAGCAGACGTGCATTTCGCACACGCTCGCGGCTTTATTGCCAAGACCTCGAGCGCCGACATTGAGCGCTTAAAGGTCCTATTAAACACTGCCTACACAGGATAAACCGCAGACAGCTCCTGCGTATCAATATTCGACATTCCCTCACTTGGATCAGCCGATCGGCTCAGGTCGAATCTCTTGATAGTCGACTTGAAACGCCTTGATCGAACCACTCGGGGCTGCCTTCTCTAGCCGCAAATTGTGATCGCAGATGGCGAGATCGCGGCAGCGGGAGCCGCTAGAGAAATTCAGACCAAGCGACGGATACCAACCCAGAACACTCAAACAACTCGGACGAGCTGGGAGGATCTGATCCGTGAACGCATCTCCCAGCCGCTCAACATACAGTCCGCAGGCTTTGATGGCGCGGCAACCGAATCATCACACGACCGGATCAACCGTGGGGGCACAATAAGAGCGGCTAGCCCGTCGCCCTAGACGCGGCGCAGGAAATCCACCTGCGATAGCACCCGCTGGAGCCATTCATTGCTCGGTCGGCGACCTCGCACCTTGAGTGAAAATGCATTTACACCGCGAAACAGAACCAGTGCTCCAAAAGAAAAGTAGCTACCCGTAGCAACACTGCCCGCCCCTCACCACAAGCGCTTCGGCAAGTCTGCCTCCAACACGGCCTCAACGGAATCATCCAGCAAGGAGAGGAAGTCTAGGCCAGTCGCAGCTTCGATCGCATCAATCGTTACCAAGTAACCAGCCATCTTGGCAGCAGGATCGACACCTTGCTCCAAGATCACTGCAAAAGCGCGCAACCCACCAGGCTCAACGACATCGACGACGATCTTGAAAAAGGCCACAGGGATCGCGACGCCACTAGCTAAACGCGACGTTGGTTCTGTATAAATCGGCCCTGTGATCACCCACACCTCAGTATAATCGCGAAGGTAGCGCCTTGCAATCGTCTGCTCGAGCACCTTCCACGGACCTTGATTCAGATCAGGTCGTTGCGGCACGATGTTACTCATCAGGAATGTTTCCCTCTGCGCCCGCTGACCAAACACAGTATCAATCGCAAAATTTGGCGCCATGTGCCCACGGTCATACCCAGAGTTGCTATACGCATAATGATCCACCCGCGCACGTGTCCGACGATCCACATCGAAACTCTCAGGCCGCTCGGATGTATCCACATTCTCAGGATGCTCCAGTCGGTACGCGACCCACGCGGGGTTGCGCAGAGCCTCGTCATACCCAACTAGATAGCCCTTATTATTCAGCACTTTAACAGGACGCGCACCGACGGGCACTCCTGCAAATGTATACCGATCCGCCCCCTCAATGTCGCCAACTGCCAACACATTGCCCAACGAAGCGGGCATCTGCTGAATCAACCAATTCAACATTTCATCGGCATCACGATTCGTCTGCTTCAACTCAATCAAGAAATCAAGACCAACAATCGCGACCTCCTGCGAACGCCGCTGAGTAGCTGCATCCTGCTTTGAATACCAGACACCAAAAATAATCGCAGCTATGATACTTAATACCACAGCTACCTTACAGTTGCGCCACAATCGACCTAGCATACCGAGCTGTCGGACGCGTCGTTGAATCTTTCGTTTTCGTGCCATAAATTCTAAAAGACCGACAAGACAACCGATCCAAGCAAGAACGCAATACACGACTCCCCATCAGACTTAACTACGCGTCTGCAATATACCTTACACACCAAGCACTCCTATTAACCTCGCGAGTAAACAGACAAACTGAACCAACTGATTGATAGCCCTCAGACAAGTCACCACACTTACCACGATGAAACTGCTACTTGGCTGCTTGCTTGCCTGCCTCTCCCTAAATGCCGCTCATGCTGCCGAATCCCAAAAAGCAACCTTTGCTGCAGGTTGCTTCTGATGCGTCGAAGCAATCTACGAACGAATCCCGGGAGTCACGAATGCCGTCTCAGGCTTCGCTGGCGGCAAGAAAGATGCACCGACTTACCGCTCCCATGGTGATCACACAGAGACAGTCGACGTCAGCTTCGATCCAAAGATCGTCAGCTACGAGGCGCTGTTGCGCATTTTCTGGAACTCGCACGACATCACAGATGGACGTGGTGTGGATCCCGACTTTGGCCGTAGCTACCGCCCCGCCCTGTTCTATCGAAGCCCCGAGCAACTCGCCACCATTGAGCGCGTGCAAGCGATACTACAGAAAGACCTCGATAAGCCCATTGCCACAGAAGTCTTACCGTTTTCTAAATTCTGGACCGCAGAAGATTACCATCAAGACTTCGCAAAACGTAACCCAACACACCCATACGTAATGCGCGTCAGCTTGCCACGCGTGCGTGTAACGCTGAAGCAATAAGACGCTGATGGTCGATTGATCCGGTAGGCGCGAGCCTTGGCACGCCCACGATAACTTAACAAAACAGTAGCGGTATAAATCGGACGGAACAAATCTCTACGCCACATCGCCCAACCCTATAGGCATAAAAAA
>DOCS01000064.1:3600-13817 GCA_003503355.1 Opitutia bacterium | reverse complement strand
CACCTGGTGGGGGGGCAGGCCTTCGGCTACAAACAAGAAGGCGGGCATAACATCTTGGGCGCACTGATCGACATCAAACACCACGGCCTAAATCTCAGACAAGAGCAGTTTTTCATCCGCCTCTCCAGCAACGAACCCCTTGAAGCACTCAGACAAATGGAGGGCTTCAGCAAAATCTTGGACAGCTTCTCAGCCATCGGATTGGTAAGCACCAACGAGGCCGACACACTTTAGCCAATAATACGTGCCGGATTGCCAAACACCTTTTGCCCTGCGGCAACCGACCGAATCACCACCGAACCCGCCCCAACATAAGCAAAACCGCCAACTGACTTACCGGGAACGATTCGTACCCCCGTGGCAAGAAACGCCCCCTCGCCATAGCGGGTATTTCCAGTCAAGTCGCAGTGGCCGCTAATCGTCGCCCAATCGCCGATCAAAACATCATGCCCGGCACTGCTGTGGCAATTAATCGCTACAAAATCGCCGACCGAGATATCCGACGTCAGCGTCACGCGCGGACACAAAACCACGCCGCGACCAATCGCCACATTCTCCCCAATAATGACCGACGGATGTACAAGTGAAATAAACTCAGCCGAACGCTTCAACAGCAACTGGCAGACCTTCTTTTTAACCTCAGGCGCTCCGATCGCACACACAAAGACTTCATTTGAGCGCGGCTGATAATCCTGCACCCGATCAATCACACTGACAGGATAATCATAGTCATCCAGCGCCGACATATCATCATCCAAAAAACCGGCCAGCTCCCATGCTTGGCCACAATCCGGATGGTCTTTCGCCCAAGCATACACCTCACGCCCGAAACCACCGGCCCCTACGATAAACAGTTTTTTCATATTAGCTCAGACCAAAGAAAACGGCCTATTTAATCGAGAAGCCCCCATCGACCGGCAAGCTCGTCCCGGTGATCCAACGAGACTCGCTAGAAAGTAAAAAAGATGCCGCCGCAGCGACATCGGCCGGCCGACCGGCCCCGAGTGGATACGCTTTCAGGTGCGCCTCCAACGCATCGCTTGAAATGCGCTCCGCCGCCGCATCCGCCATCTCTGTCTCAATCATACCCGGGGCAATACAGTTGACGCGCATTCCTTTGGGCGCCAGTTCAAGCGCCAAACAACGAGCCGCCGCTTCCAAGGCAGCCTTGCTTGCCGCGTAGGCTGCATACCCCGCCGCCCCTCGACTCGAAGCGACTGAGGAAACCCAAACGATCGAAGAACCGACCTTCAGCTTCTTCTTTTTAAGCAAATCACGCACCAACAGCAGTGGTGCCATGGTATTGACATTCAAACAGGCCGCGAGGTCTTCATCTTTTAAATAACGAACCGGCGCCACGGGTGCCAAGCCTGCGGCAAACACAACGCCATCCAACTCCCCGACTGCTTCCGCAAGCTGCACACGCCCCGCCGAGCTACTGAGATCAACCGAAAGTGACACCGCCCCCAGCTCTTGCGCACATGCACTCAGCTTTTCCTCGTTTCGCCCCGACAGAATTAGGCCAGCCCCCTCACTCTTTAGAGAACGAGCAATCGCAGAACCCAGACCGCCCGTCGCGCCGACAACCAAAAGTTGCTGATCCTGAAATTTACCCGCGCCATTCATGACTCAGGCAGAGAATCCACTAAAGCAAACAATGCCCCCAATGTCCCACAATTTTTCAACGTATCTGCTTTCAAGCGAACATCATACTCCGCATCAAGCATCGCAATGACAGTCAAAACAGCAAGCGAGTCCCAGACCGCTATTTTCTGATACACGGTGCCTGCATTCAATGAACCAGGCTCGACATCCTCGACCGCGTCCTCGAAATCTTCGATAAATTTTTCTAAACTCATGTGGTAAACCTTAAAGACGCATACTGCCCCAAGCGCCAGCTAACAAATCCCTATTCGCAGGTCGCGTATTCAATCATTTCACAGACAGGCAGCGCGCCCAGATTGAGAATCACACTGGCCCAAGAAAGCCCGACCCCAAAACCAGACAACAATACCCGATGGGAGTCGCCCTCGGTGAGAACCGCCTGCAACTCGGAACAGAGCGCGGTCGGGATCGAGGCCGAGCTTTGATTGCCATAGCGCTCCACCGTCCGCATCGGCACTTTGGCTGGGTCCAGCTTTAATCGCTTAGCAATGTTGCTCAAAATATACCGATTTGCCTGATGGAAGACAAAGTAATCCACTGCATCGAGCTCCAGCCCGGCATACTTCGCTAAATCCCGAACCGCCTTGGGTTCTTCAACAATCGAGAAATTAAAGACCTCCGCACCGTCCATAAAAAGGTTTTCGGGGCTGCGCACATTGCCCGCCTCATCCATCACGGCTGCACGCGTTTGCGCCGAACTCTGGCAGCGAGCACCACCAGCGGGCACGATCAGTTTGTCAAACCCCTTGCCATCTGTTTCGAGACTAAACCACGCACTGCTTTCGCACTCACTTCGCTCGACCACAGTCGCACTGCCGCCATCGCCAAATAACGGCGCGACCGAACGATCTTTTGGATGCACCACCTGGCTGATCGTATCGCCCGCGAGCAACAACACGCGCTCACAACCTCCAGCACTGACCATCATATGCGCCAACCAGAGTCCATACACATAGCCCGAGCACCCCAAATTCACATCTAGGGCGGCGCAGGTTTTGGGCAAGCCCAACCGTCCGTGCAGCACTGCCGCATTACATGGTTGCGAATAGTCCGGCGTTTGCGTCACACAAATAACTGCGTCGATCTCCTCAGGACCCAGCGCTCGGGCGACCATCAGGCGCTGAGCTGCCGCATAACACAAATCGGCCGCGGTCGTGCCAGCTTCCACCACCCGCCTCCGATCTAAGCCGATTGTCTTCTTCAGCCGCGCAATTTGCTTCAGATTGCCTCCAAATAGCTCCACCTCATCGTCGATACATTTTTCCAGTGGTGGAACACAGGTCACGACCCCGCCAATTTGAATCCGATTGAAAGTGCTTTTCGCCATACGACGAGCATGAGCACGGGCAAAGAAGAGTAAAAGCCCAATCTTTATCCCGACTCGACCGACTCAAAATCCAAACAAAGGCATTGCACCCAAGCAAAAGCTTCGCTTATGTATTCTACAAATTGGTCGCAAGCGGATTATTTTCCACGTGCGGCTAATATGAACCCTCAATAAAACAAAGCCTCAAGAAAGGAACCCACCTTGGACATTAAATTAATCAAGCAGGTAGTTGATCTGATGAAACGCTCGGAACTTTCCGAATTTGAACTCGAAGAGGAGGGCTTCAAATTGCGCCTCAGCCGCCAGACCGGCGAAACTCAAATCATCCAAGCAGCACCGTACGCGGCCCCCATGGCCGCCGCACCGGCAGCAGCACCCAGCGCAGCTGCCCTCGCCCCTGCCGCTCCAGTCGAAGAAGTTGGCATTTCGGTGGTTAAGTCCCCAATGGTCGGCACATTCTACAGCTCAGCCTCCCCAGAGTCTCCAGCGTTTGTGAAAGTCGGCGGCAAGATTGGCAGCGACACCATCGTCTGCATCATCGAAGCGATGAAGGTCATGAATGAAATCCAGGCCGAAATCAGCGGCACGGTGACCGAAATCCTTGTCGAAGACGGTGATGCTGTTGAATACGGCCAACCGCTTTTCAAAGTTAAAACGGCTTAATACGAATGCTTAAAAAGGTCCTCATCGCAAATCGAGGCGAAATCGCACTTCGCATCGTCCGCGCTTGTAACGAACTCGGAATCAAGACGCTCGCCGTCTATTCCGAAGCCGACGAGCAATCACTTCACGTTCAGCTCGCCGATGAAGCGATCTGCATCGGCCCGGCGGCTGGTAATCAAAGTTACCTAAAAGGCGACCGCATTATTGCAGCCGCTGAAATTGCCGATGTCGACGGGATTCACCCTGGCTACGGCTTCCTCGCGGAAAATGCCGACTTCGCCGAGCAATGCGCGGAATGCAACATCAAGTTCATCGGCCCCGGCTCGGAGGCGATTATTAACTTTGGCGACAAGGCAAAGGCCCGCGACATGGCCGTCAAAGCCAAAGTCCCCGTCATTCCCGGCAGCGATGGCACCGTCGACGACGAGGCAACTGCACTTAAAGTCGCCAAACAAATCGGCTTCCCAGTGATCATCAAGGCGGTCGCTGGCGGCGGCGGCAAGGGCATGCGCACCGCAAACAATGCGGTCGCTTTCTCCAAAGAGTATAACAATGCTCGCAATGAAGCCGAAAAAGCATTCGGCAACGGTTCAGTGTACCTGGAACGCTTCCTAGAGGCACCCCGGCACATCGAGATCCAACTCCTCGGCGACCAGCACGGCAACGTCATCCACCTTGGGGAACGCGATTGCTCAGTTCAACGCCGACACCAAAAGGTCATCGAAGAGGCGCCCTCTCCTTTCATCTCCGACGACATTCGCAAGAAAATGGGCCGCGATGCGGTCAAACTGGCGAAATCCGTCAACTACGAGGGAGCCGGCACCGTCGAGTTCTTAGTGGATAGCAAAGGTGAGTATTTCTTCATCGAGATGAATACCCGCATTCAGGTCGAACACGGCGTCACTGAAGAGGTCACCGGCGTCGACCTGGTCAAAGAGCAACTCCTAATCGCAGGCGGCCAGAAGCTCAGCTACGAGCAGAAGGACATTAAAATCACCAAGCACTGCATTGAGTGCCGCGTGTGCGCCGAAGCCCCGAGCCGCAACTTTGCTCCCTGCCCAGGCGAAATTGGCCTGTACTACTCCCCCGGCGGCCATGGCGTGCGTATCGATTCGCACTGTTACAGTGGCTACTCGATCCCTCCGTACTACGACAGTATGATTGCCAAGGTCATGACCTTCGGTCGAACGCGTGAACTCGCCCTCGACCGCATGGATCGCGCCTTGGGCGAGTATCTAATCCGAGGCATTAAAACAAATATACCATTCTCTCGAGCGATCATCCGCGATCCAATCTTCCGAGAAGGCAAAGCCACGACGAAATTCATCGAGGAATTCGTCGAGCGAGTCCCGAAGGACCTTTACACTTAAATCATCAGTACACGTATCTAAAATGAGCAACGAACCTGAAAACAATCAGGAATCCACAATTCCTACAGTTTCCGAGAACTCCAACACTCTCGGTGAAATTCGCATCAACCACAGTGTTGTCGCCAGCATCGTCCGCCTAGCGGCTCTAGAAGTCTTGGGTGTCGCCGCCGTTGGAGGTGGGTTCGTCGATGGCATCGCTGAAATCTTCTCAAAAAAAGGCGACGAGCGCGGCGTTCGTGTCGAAGAAGATGAAGTCGGCGATTACAAAATTGAAATTCGCGTGATCCTACGCTTCGGCGTTGAACTTGCCACAGTCGGCGCAGAAATCCAACAGCGCATCGCTGAGCAAATCGAAAAAATGACTAGCAAGAGCGTTGCTCGTGTCAATGTCATCATCGATGGCGTACGCACCACAGAAGAAGAGAAAGAGCAAAACGACGAATGGGACGGCCAAGCGCACGTCGACTAGTCGCCAAACTGGTTCCTTTTCTGAACATGCATAACAGAAATAGCTCCTCATGAATTGGACCGAAATAACCGAGACACTTCAGTACCTATCCGAACCCGCCTACCTCTACACTGGAGGAGGCGCATTGGTACTCACCCTGCTGCTGATTCTACTGAAGAGGCGTCAGCCTAAGAATGTAGTCGCCTACAGCACGGAAAATGGACGCGTGATGGTGAGCCGCTCGGCAATCGTCGAATTAGTCCGCACCTCGTGCGAACAGCTGAACCACGTCTCAAAGCCAAGCGTTAAAATAAAGGTCAAAGGCCGACACACACATTTTAATGTTTGCCTCAAACTGACTAGTGGCGGTCGACTTCGAGACATCGAGCAAGCCCTACAGACCCACCTGCGACAAGAACTCGCCGAGAGCCTCGGAATCGAGAATCTCGGTAAGATCAACATAATCGCAACGGGTCTCAAGAGTGGCAAGATGGAGCTTCGCACCCCAGCCGAAGCGCCCGCAGAGGCAGCGCAAGCAGCGACCACTGCAGCCGAAGCGACTCAGCCCGAGCAAAAGTCCGAGTAGTGCGCATATCGCCCAACCAAAGCACTTAGACCCACACTCGGGACCAGCACGAGTGGCGTTTCAGATTGGACTGATGGAAAAGCGCGCACCAAAAAGCCACAAGAGATGGCTCGGCGCCGTACTACTCAGCGCAATCGCACTCATTGCCAGCTGCCGACCGACGGACGGACTGAACGCTAAACTGCAGCCGCTCTCAGCCCAATTTAAAGCCGCCAATCAAGCCGCTAGTATCGAACCGATGCTAGCGCTCTACTACCTAGAAGGCAGCGACGACAACAGCATCGCACGACTCAAGGGCGCTCTGAGCTACGAACTGGGCTTACAGATCGAACGCATCCAATTTGAGCCATTGTCCGGAGCCAGTGAAGAAACAATCGAGTTCACCCACAATGGCACCGCCTACGGGCCAAGCCTTCCGCCTCGCTATCGAATGCGTGTCGTCTATGCGGGCAAGGACCAGTTCACCAGCCTCTTCACCATCGGCAAAAGCCCTTCTGGCACTTGGCGAATTATATGCGCAAAGCCCATCGCTACTTTGCATTATTAGCCAAAACCGATTCATCGGCCGTAGCGATTACCTGAGTTGACATCCTGAGCATTTCGCAACAATAAGGAGGACTATGAAAATTATCGCATATTTGAAACCGACCTGCGGCTGGAGCATGGGCGTCCGCGCGATCATGAAAAAATACGATCTCGAATTTGAGGATCGTGATATTATTAACAATGCCGACCAATACGCGGAAATGGTCGAAAAATCGGGCCAACCACTGTCCCCTTGCGTTGAAATTGACGGTGCGATGCTGGCTGATGTCAGCGGCGATGAAGTCGAAAGCTACATGCTGAGCAACGCCCTGGTCACATCCAACGAAACTGCAGCAGAGGCACCTACGAATGCAGCCTGCACCGACGAGGAGCACGAGGCAATGCGCTCAAAAACCATCCGCTTCTTCTAATCGAAGCACTCGAAGCGGCTGATCCGTCACTTCAGCCCTCCCCTCTTGGCCAAACCCGGTTCACCCGAAGCGTTTGGCCTCTTAAATGCTAACTCAAGGCAGCATTTGCTCGAACCCAGCTGCCTAACTATGATTTTCTCATAGACAGCCTCGACTCAATTACTACTTTGCTGGTTCTTTTTGACTTCTAGTAAAAAGCAGAAATCGAGTCTCCGGTTCGCGCGTAACCGACAGACCACACCTTTAATTTGAATACAGATATGGAAAACACTCACATCCAACCCAAGGCACAGGGCCTCTACGACCCTCAACACGAACACGAAAACTGTGGAATCGGCCTAATCGTCGACATGAAAGGCCGCAAATCCCACGACATCGTGAAGGGCGCGCTTGAAATCTGTGTCAACCTCGACCACCGCGGTGGCTGTGGCTGTGACCCGATCACCGGTGACGGCGCGGGTATTTTCATCCAATTGCCACACAACTTCTTCAAGAGCGTCTGCCCGACTGAGTGTGGTTTCGACGTTCCCGCTGAAGGCGACTACGGCGTGGGCTTCGTATTCCTCTCGCAAGACACTGAAGAGCGTCAAAGCGAAGAACAGATCATCGAAGACATCATTGCCGAAGAAGGCCTCGAAATGATCGGCTGGCGCGATGTGCCAGTCCGTAGTGAGATTCTCGGCAAAGCATCCAAGGCCTGCGAGCCAGTGATGCGCCAGTTCTTTGTGAACCGTGGCCAAATCGGCGCCGGCCTCGAACTGGAGCGCAAACTCTACATCGTGCGTCGCCTAGCCGCACACCGCATTCGCTACAGTGGCAACGACGAGGAGGCACGCTTCTACATCAGCTCGCTGTCTAGCCGTACCATGACCTACAAGGGCATGCTCACCACAGAGCAGCTCGAGCAATATTTCCCGGACCTCTCGAACGAGGCAATGGATTCCGCACTGGCGCTGACTCACTCGCGCTTCTCAACCAACACCTTCCCAAGCTGGCCGCGCGCGCAGCCGTTCCGTTACCTCTGCCACAATGGTGAGATCAACACGGTCCGCGGCAATGAAAACTGGCTGCATGCACGCCAAATGCAGCTTGCCAGCGATGTGTTCGGCGACGACCTCAAGAAGCTCCTGCCGATTATTCGCGAAGACGGTTCCGATTCGCAGAAGTTCGACAACTGCCTCGAGTTCCTCGTTCTTTCCGGCCGCAGCCTCGCGCACGCCATGATGATGATGATCCCAGAGCCTTGGGAACGTCACAAAAACATGCCTGACTTCAAAAAGGAGTTCTACGAATTCCATGCGTGCATGATGGAGCCATGGGATGGCCCCGCATCCATGGCGTTCTCTGACGGTGTTCAAGTCGGCGCCACACTCGACCGCAATGGCCTGCGCCCTTCACGCTATTACGTCACCGCCGACGACAAGGTCATCCTTGCATCCGAGGTCGGAGTCCTCGCTGGCATCGAGCCGAAAAACGTAGTCAGAAAAGGCCGCCTCGAGCCAGGTCGCATGTTCCTCATCGACATGGAAGCCGGCTGCATTATCGAAGATGGCAAGGTCAAAGAAGACGTCTCCAAGGAGGCACCTTACGGGCAGTGGCTCAAAGACAACCTGATTCATTCTGAAGACTTGCCTGAACCAGAGGCACTGATCGCCGACAATTTCGAGAACATCGAAACTCGCCAAAAGGCCTTCGGCTACACCTTTGAAGATGCGCGCTTCATCCTCGGCCCAAGTGCCGAAGCCGGCAAACAGCCGCTCGGCTCGATGGGTAACGACGCGCCACTCGCCGTCCTCTCCGATCAGTCGCAGACGATGTACAATTACTTTAAGCAGCTGTTCGCTCAGGTCACCAATCCTCCGATTGACCCGATCCGCGAAGAACTGGTGACCGCCAGCGTTTCGTTTGTTGGCTCCGAGGGCGATATCACACGCCCCGGCCCCGACAGCTGCCGCATGATCAAATTCGAGTCGCCGTTGATCGATGACAAGCAAATCGCCCAACTGAAGAGCATCAAGCTACCGGGCTTCAAATCCGCCAAGCTGCCGATCACGTTCGAACCTGAACTTGGCGGTCTGGCAGAAGGCCACAACAGCATCTCCGAGCCAGCCATTTCCGGCAAAGGCCTCGAAGCAGCTCTGGAGCAACTGTTCGAAAACGCAGACTCCGCCATCAATGACGGCGTCAACATTCTGGTGCTTTCCGACCGTAAGATCGGCCCGAAGAAAGCGCCGATTCCGGCCTTGCTTGCAGTCGCTGGCCTCCACCACCACTTGATCCGCCAAGGTACACGTACACGCGTTTCCATCGTGCTCGAGTCCGGTGAGCCCCGCGAAGTACACCACTTTGCGCTGCTGCTTGGCTACGGCGCCAACCTGATCAACCCATACCTCGCACTCGAGTCGGTCCGCTATATGATCGACCGTGGCGACTTGGAACTGACACCTGAAAAGGCCGGCTACAACTTCCTCAAGGCGAACCTCAACGGCGTGATTAAAACGATGTCGAAGATGGGAATCTCGACCGTCGCCTCCTACCGCGGCGCACAGATCTTCGAAGCGATCGGCCTCAATCACAACGTGATCGACAAGTATTTCACCAAGACCGCATCGCGCGTCGAGGGCATCGGCCTCAACACCATCGCCTCCGAAGCGGTTATGCGCCACGGCAAAGCATTCGGCCTGCGCGGCGACGAAAAGGGCGCAGCCCTCGACCCCGGCGGCATCTACCAATGGCGTGCAGGCGGCGAGCGTCACCTGTTCAGCCCGATGACGATCCACAAGCTCCAGCTTGCAACGAGCCAAGGCGATCGTGCAGTATTCTCCGAGTATTCCAACATCGTAAACGATCAGTCCAAGGAGATGTTTACTCTGCGTGGCTTGATGGACTTCAAATTCGAAGACTCCAAGGCGATCCCACTTGAAGAAGTCGAATCGGCACGCTCGATCGTGAAACGCTTCAAGACTGGCGCGATGTCGTACGGATCGATTTCCGCAGAAGCCCACGAAGCCCTCGCGATTGCGATGAACCGCCTCGGCGGCAAGTCCAACACCGGTGAAGGTGGCGAAGACCCAGACCGTTTCACTCCAGATGCCAATGGCGACAGTCGCCGTTCAGCGATCAAGCAGGTCGCATCCGGTCGTTTCGGTGTGACCAGTAATTACCTCGTCAATGCCGACGAGATTCAGATCAAGATCGTGCA
>DOCS01000064.1:2389-3483 GCA_003503355.1 Opitutia bacterium | reverse complement strand
AACTCCAACGTCAAAGCTCGCGTCAACGTGAAGCTGGTATCCGAAGTCGGCGTCGGCACAATTGCTGCCGGTGTGGCTAAGGCCAAGGCGGACGGCATCCTCGTTTCCGGTTACGACGGCGGCACAGGCGCGTCACCCCGTTCCTCCATCCAGCACGCGGGTGCTCCATGGGAACTGGGCCTCGCTGAAACCAATCAAACCCTGCTGCTCAACGACCTGCGCTCACGCGTTCGTGTTGAAACAGACGGCCAACTCAAGACAGGTCGCGACGTCGTGATTGCCTGCTTGCTCGGCGCTGAAGAGTTCGGCTTCGCAACTGCACCACTCGTGACCCTAGGTTGCTTGATGATGCGTGTCTGCCACAAGAACACTTGCCCAGTCGGCATCGCCACGCAAAACCTCGAACTCCGCAAGAAGTTCAAGGGTGGCGCAGATGCAGTCGTCAACTTCATGAACTTCATCGCCGAAGAAATGCGCGAAGTCATGGCGCAGTTCGGCTTCCGCACGATTGAAGAAATGGTTGGCCGCGTCGATAAGCTCGAAATGCGCGCTGGCATCGACCACTGGAAAGCCAAGGGCCTGGACTACAGCAAGATCCTCTACCGTCCAAACGTAGGACCGGAAGTCGGCACTTACTGCACCAAGGACCAGGATCACCTGCTCGATCGATCGCTCGATGTCACTGAGATCCTCGAAAAGGCGCAGCCTGCGATCAACGATGGTATTCCGGTGGAAATCAATCTGCCGATCATCAATACCAATCGTGTGGTGGGCACCATCACAGGTGCAGAAATCTCGCGCAAGCACGGTGCCGCTGGCCTCGCGGAAGACACGCTAAAGATCAACATCCACGGCTCGGCTGGTCAAAGCCTCGGCGCGTTCTGCCCGAAAGGTATGACCTTCACCGTCACGGGTGACACCAACGACTATCTCGGCAAGGGCCTCTCCGGCGCGAAAATCGTCGTCCGTCCCGATCCAGAATCTCCATTCGTGGCGCACGAAAACATCATCACTGGTAACGTCTGCTTCTATGGCGCGACCCAGGGTGAAGCCTACATCGCAGGTATGGCCGGTGAACGCTTCTGTGTACGTAA
>DOCS01000064.1:0-2281 GCA_003503355.1 Opitutia bacterium | reverse complement strand
ATCAGGCGACTTCGTTCAGAACAGCCTCAATCCTGACATGGTCAACGTCTACCAGCTCATCGAGTGCGAAGACGAAGAGATCGCCTTGGTTAAAGGCAAGATCGAGAAGCACGTCGCACTCAGCGGTTCCGTCCGCGGCCAATCCATCCTCGATGGCTGGCCGGACACCGCGGGTAAGATCCTCAAGATCCTGCCTCAGGACTACGAGCGCGTCCTTCAAGCCATTAAACGTGCGGAAGCTTCAGGCTTGGCTGGCGACGAAGCGATCCAAGCCGCATTTGAAGCAAACGTCGCAGCGGGACACTAAATAAGGAGACAGCATTTAGACGCTAGAAGTTGGAGAATGATGGCAACTGAACCTCCAACTTCTAGCTTCGAACAGCTCCTCGTCTGGCAAAAATCACATCAATTCGTTCTAGATATCTATCAAATGACACAACACTTCCCAGACTGCGAAAAATTCGGACTGACATCTCAGTTTCGTCGTGCCGCAGTCTCCATCCCCGCGAATATCGCTGAGGGATATGGTAAGCGTTCGTCCGCCGATAAAGCCCGATTCTTTAACATCGCGCAGGGTTCATTAAATGAATGCCGCTATTATCTCCGACTCGCAGCCGACCTCGGCTACGCGAAAACAGAACAACACTTCACACAAATCAACGAAATTGGACGTATGTTACACAGCTACACGAAGAAGGTTCTTTCTTCAGTTAATTAGCTCCTAACTACTGCCTCCTAACTTCTAACTCCTTTTTCAAACTATGGGCAAAGCAACTGGATTTATGGAATTCGAGCGGAAGACGATTAAAAACCGTCCACCCCTCGAGCGCGTGAAAGACTGGAACGAAATTCACGAACACTTCGACGAAGCCAAGGTGCGCACTCAAGGTTCGCGTTGCATGGACTGCGGCACACCTTACTGCCACACTGGCATGACCCTCGCCAACATGGCCAGCGGTTGTCCCGTCAACAATCTCATCCCTGAGTTCAACGACCTCGTTTACAAGGGCAAGTGGAAGGACGCCTACCAGCGCCTCTCCAAGACCAACAACTTTCCGGAGTTCACTGGTCGCGTCTGCCCAGCTCCGTGCGAAGGCTCTTGCGTGCTCGGGTTGATCGAACCTGCGGTGACGATTAAGGACATCGAGTGCTCGATCATCGACAAAGCATGGGCCGAAGGTTGGGTAACTCCACAGGCACCTGCCGAGCGCACGGGCAAGAAGATCGCTGTCGTCGGCTCCGGACCTGCCGGTCTGGCCGCTGCCGATCAGCTCAACCAAGCGGGTCACCTCGTTACTCTGTTTGAACGCGCGGACCGTCCGGGTGGCCTACTCATGTATGGCATCCCCAACATGAAGCTCGAGAAGCAAGTCGTCACGCGTCGCGTTCAGTTGATGCAAGACGAGGGCGTCATCCTCAAGTGCGGCGTTGAAATCGGTGTCGACATTTCCTCCAAGCAACTGATGGAAGAATTCGATTCCGTCGTGCTGTGCTGCGGTGCCACCAAGCCACGCGACCTCCCAATCGAAGGCCGCGAGCTCAACAACATCCGCTACGCCATGGAGTTCCTCTCGCCCAACACCAAGGAGCTGTGGGACATTAAGGACGGCAAGTCCGAGCAATTCAGCGAACTCGCGAAGGGCAAGAACGTCGTGATCATCGGCGGTGGCGACACCGGCACGGACTGCGTCGGCACATCCCTACGTCACGGTTGCAAGAGCGTGGTACAGCTGGAGATCATGCCGAAACCGCCCACCGAGCGTGCTGCCAACAACCCGTGGCCCGAATGGCCGAAGACTTACAAAATGGACTACGGCCAAGAAGAAGCCGAAGCGATCCAAGGTGAAGACCCGCGTCAATACCTGGTCAGCTCCAGCCGCTTCGCCGGCGATGCCGATGACAACGTCAAGGCAGTGCACATCCACAACATCGAATGGACCAACGACAACGGTCGCTTCATCCCGAAGAAGGTCAAAGGCAGCGAGCGTGTACTGGAAGCCGATCTCGTGCTGCTCGCGATGGGCTTCCTCGGCCCCGAAGCAACCATCGCTGAAGAGCTCGGCCTCGATCTCGACGCCCGCTCCAACGTGCAAGCCGAGTACGGCAAGTTCAAGACCAGCATCGACGGCGTGTTCGCCGCCGGTGACATGCGCCGCGGTCAGTCGCTGATTGTTTGGGCGATCAACGAAGGGCGCGCCGTCGCCCGCGAGTGCGACAAGTCCCTAATGGGCACCACCAAGCTGCCATAGCCGCAACGCTCAACCTTTGCAAAGCCGCATCG
>DOCS01000002.1 GCA_003503355.1 Opitutia bacterium | reverse complement strand
CACTCAGCAAGCCTTTTGCTAAGTGGTGGGTCGCGACATTCCTTTGACACTGCTCCGCCGACAATCCTACCGTATCTCGATTGAAACTCCTCGCTTCCCTGCTAGACTTTAATTATTATGAAATTNNGCTAAATACCACGCCCTTGGAAACGATTATCTCGTCCTCGACCCCAAAGACGCCACAGCGCTGCCCGCCGAAAAAGACATCGTGCGCATCTGCCACCGCAACTTTGGCCTCGGCTCCGACGGCATCCTTTATGGACCGCTTCCAACTGAAAAGGCCGATTTCGGTCTGCGCATCATGAACCCGGACGGCAGTGAAGCAGAAAAGAGCGGCAATGGCCTGCGTATTTTTGCCCGCTACTTATACGACATCGGCAAGGTCGCAAACGACGCGTTCACGGTCGATACACTCGGCGGCGTGGTCACCTGTAAAATCAGCGACGGCGCCAGCTCGATCACCGTAGACATGGGCAAAGTGAGCTTCGCAATGAACCACATCCCCGTCGATGGCCCGGAACAAGCCGACCAAGACATCGGTCAACAACTGGCAATCAACGGCACCAACTACACCGTATATCTTGCGGACATCGGCAACCCGCACTGCGTCGTCCCTCTGCCGGCCATCTCCGCAGAGCTCGCCTGCAACGACGGTGCTGCCATCGAAATCGATCCGACCTTCCCCAACCGCACCAACGTGCAGTTCCTTAAAGTCATCGATCGCAACAACATTCAGATCGAAATCTGGGAGCGCGGCGCAGGCTACACCCTTGCATCCGGCTCCAGCAGCAGTGCATCTGCAGCCGTGGCTAACCGCATCGGCCTCTGCGATCGCGACATCACCGTGCACATGCCAGGCGGCAAGATCGCGATCGAAATCGGCGATGACTACGCAATCCGCATGACTGGGCCGGCGACTCGCGTTGCCGACATGACTTTCGACACCGAAGCCCTCAGCTTCAGCAATGAAGTCTAAGCAACGCACGTAACTGCTTTCAAAAGCTCACCTAATTTGGGTGGGCTTTTTGTATCGACACATGTAAGACGGCGCACACTTGATTTACATTAAAAGGCCATTACCTTGTGCGCTTTTCATTTTTCAACCAATCAAAAATAAACTATGAGCACCATAACACCTGAACGCCACGAATTCCAAGCCGAGGTCAAGCAAGTCCTCGATATCGTTGTCCACTCGCTTTACACCGATAAGGAAATCTTCGTCCGCGAATTGATCTCGAACGCCTCTGACGCAACCGAAAAGCTGCGCCACACTCAGATCACAGAAAAAGACATCTTCGATGCGGACCTCGACCTTGAGATTCAGGTCACCTCCGATGAAGAAGCCGGCACCATTACCATTCAGGACTTCGGCATCGGCATGACACATGGCGAACTGATCGAAAACCTCGGCACCATCGCACACTCCGGCTCTAAAGCATTCCTAGCCGCCCTCAAAGAAGGCGGCGAGCGCAATGAAAACTTAATCGGCCAGTTCGGCGTCGGCTTCTACTCCGTCTTCATGGTCGCAGATGCCGTCAAAGTCTACACCCGCAGCTGGCAACCTGAAGGCGAGAGCCTTTGCTGGTCGAGCCAAGGCGACGGCGCCTACGAAATCGAGCAAGTCGAGGGCGAGCGCCGCGGCACACGCATCGTTTTTACCCTGAAGGACGAATACAAGGATTTCGCCAAAAAGGATAAACTTGAAGGCATCATCAAGCGCTATTCCAGCTTCGTTCAATTCCCAATCAAGGTCGATGGCGATGAGCTGCAAACCGTTCAAGCGCTGTGGTTGAAAAGCAAGAACGACATCACCGAAGAGGAATACAAAGCGTTCTACAAATTCCAGGCCAATGCCTTCGACGAACCGCGTTTCTGGCTGCACTTCGCCGCCGACGCACCGATCTCGATCAACACCCTGTTGTTCGCCCCAACCGAGAACATGGAAGGCTTCGGCTTCGGCCGCATGGAGCCAGGCGTTTCGCTCTACTGCCGCAAAGTGCTAATCGATAGCGACCCGAAGAATCTCCTACCCGACTGGCTGCGCTTCGTGCGCGGTGTGGTCGACAGCGCCGACCTCCCACTTAACATCTCCCGCGAGTCAATGCAGGACAGTGCGTTGATCCAAAAGCTCAACAAGGTCATCACCAAGCGCTTCCTCAAGACACTCGAAGAGAAGGCAAAGAAGGAACCCGAAGTGTATAACGACTTCTGGAAATCGTTCGGCATCTTCCTCAAAGAAGGCGTCACGACTGACTTCACCCACCGCGATCAGCTCCTAAAACTACTCCGCTTCGAATCGTCGTACACGGAAGAAGGCAGCACAACCAGCCTGAGCGACTACCTGTCCCGCGCTCCAGAGGGGCAAAAGGAAATCTTCTACTTGTCCGCCGCAAGCCGCAAGGCGATCGAAGCAGGCCCTTACTTCGAAGCCTTCAAAGCGCGCAACATCGAGGTGCTCTACCTGTACGAGCCGATCGATGAGTTCGTCATGAACCACGCCCGCGCCTTTGAAGAGAAAAACTTCACCTCCGCAGACTCCGCCGACATCGATCTCGACGCAATTGCACCCGAGACGGACACCGACAAAGAAGAAGCACTGGAGCAAGCCAGCGCCGATGAACTCTGCAAATTCATCAAAGAAACGCTTGGCGAGGAAGTCAGCGAAGTGGCCGCCAGTGATCGTCTCGTCGGCAGCCCCGCGATGATTGTCAACAACGACAAGATGATGACTGCGCAGATGCGCAAGATGATGAAGGCGATGCAACAGCAATCCGGCGAAGGCGACGCTGCGGGCGAGCCTCCGGTCAAGCTCCAGATCAACGCGCGTCACCCTTTGGTCAAGAACCTGGCTGCACTGCGCGGATCCAACGAAGCACTCGCTGGACTCATCAGCGAGCAGCTACTCGATAACGCGCGCGTTGCCGCTGGCCTGATGGAAGATCCCTCATCGATGATCCAGCGCAATTATAAGATTCTCGAGCAACTCAGCTCGAAATAATTCAACTGCCTTCGGGCGGTCCAACCGGGCCGCCCGAAGCTGCCAAGTTGAGTCCGTAGATACAAAAACGCCGTCTCTCAAACAAGAGACGGCGTTTTTTATAGAATGCGATCGCGGATCGACCTAGTCGCGATAACCTGGAATTTGACCCGTTTTATACTGGTCCATCAACAAACCAGAACCAGTCGCGTCTTGAGACTCGACCGCATCAGGTGCATCCGTAGTGGCAGATTCTTGAGTCGAGGCACAGCCGGCAAAAAAGAAAGCGCCCAAAAGCAGAGTGAGGAGAGATGTAATTTTCATGGTATTGAATCAGTTATGAGTACAGGTTCAACATTGCGATATTCCGCTGCAATGCAACCATGTTGATCGAGTTTTCTTTGAATCCCCCCAAAAGCCTACAAGTTACAATCGCGCACATCGGAGCCGAATTTTCCCGCCCGACACAAGCCACCAATTCGATATTACGTATCTCTTATTTAAAGTGAAATAGCCTGCATTTCCGACCTCCAGGCGATATACTTCGCCAGCTCCTGACACGCATACCACAGACCCATTTAAAAGACTGCGAAAACACAGACGGGGCTGATCATAAAATCCACTGAAGTCTTTTCCACAAAGAAGGTCTTTGAAGGCGAAACCAATCGCACCAGTAAGAGGTGTCGCAGATCGAAGCGCTCATCGCCCTGCCGTGGACACCGATGGTTTGCACACCAGGCCCAGAAACCAACAAAACTAAACGAGCTCCGAACAAAACCATACCTTGGCACAAAAGAAGACAACTAGACGCCGCGCGAAACCCCAAAAGCGCAAGCCACGTAAAACCGAACCAAAATCACGCTTCTGGCTGTTTCTGTGCCTGTGCGTACTCGCCCTTATCGGCGCCGTCTATTACTGGCCGCAGATCCGCACAACTGAAAAAACTGACAGTGCCCCACCCAGTCGAGCCATCGCCGACACGACTGAGCTACAAATCGCCCTTGCACGCTGTGGATTTTCGCCTGGATCGATCGACGGCATGACAGGCACTCAGACCCGCCTCGCGCTGCTAGCGTATCAGACCGCCCAGGGGCTACCACTGACTGGCAGCTTCGATACCGCCACAGCCGAGAAGCTAAAAATTCAGACGCCCGTCTTTACACAGCGCCGGCTCAGCCAACAAGACTTTCTACAGGTAGGCCTCAAGCCACACAGCTGGCGCGCCCGCCGCGAGCTCGACCGCATGCGCTACAATTCGATCCTCGA
>DOCS01000034.1:14100-15675 GCA_003503355.1 Opitutia bacterium | reverse complement strand
GCACAATTCGCAGCGCGTTTCGGAGAGGAGGCGATGGAGGGCAGAGGCTTTGATTCGCATAGCGAGTGCGACCCAGCGAAGCGGCCAGTTGCCGCAGTAGTGGGCGAGGACAGCAAATCTAGTCTGCGGGGAAAGGTTGCAGAGTTTGGTGCTGAGTGCCTCTTGAGGGGCTGCGGGGTTCTGTTTCGACGAGCTCTCGATCAGTGCTTGGGCTAGCATGAATTCAAAGTCTGAGAGGCGTTCCGCATAGCCGAGGTTTTGCCAGAGTCCTTTAAAAAGTTGTATCATGCGAGCCGTCCGTGTTTCGGCTGGCTCGGTAAAGGAGCAGCGTAAAAATGTCTGTGATAGGTCGACGTAGTGCGCGATCAGAACCAAGTATTGCTCGCCGTTCCCATCTTTTGCGGCTCTCAAATTGGCGCGGGCGGTGTTGCGCGTGTGATCCGAGCACTTTAGCCGAGCGAATAACCGGTGTCGGTAGTTCATGGTACTTTACTTTGTGGATCAGCCGTTGTTCCCGTCAGGGCGACGCTTGCACTCCGTGCGGCAGTCGCTCATCACGCGAATCCATAGCTCACGCAAATCAAACAGCCGAATGTGAATTTCGTTACGAAAGTCAGCTAGAAATTCGGGGTTCGGGTGGGTGATTTGATTGAGTAGCGCCATAGTCTGGTTGAGTGCACTCAGGCTATTCTTGAGGTGGCAAATGGTCAGGCCGAAGTCTCCTAGGTCGAGAGCCTGGATTGATAACAGCACGTTCATTTCTGCTTGATGTAGGCTGTTGGCGTAATTCCAGCAAAGCTGTGGTGTCACATGGCTTTGGTTGTGGATTATGTAGTGTTCCCAGCTCTGGTGCAGGTAGCGGTACAGTGCGCGGGTGACTACGATGATGGGGTGGCGGTGCAGTGTGTAAGGGGCATTTTCGTTTTCGTCTAAATGTGCCTCGGCCTCTGTTTCAGGGGCGTTGGCGCTAAATTCATCTGTTAGTGAGATGTCTTCAGCGTCCCAGCCCATTTGCACCGCAATTTCATCGAGATGGTTCGGCTGATCCTTTATCGTGTTGTAGATCGATAGAAAACGGGCGGTATCTCGGTCGGAACCTGTTAGATATTTCCGCCACTGATATTCATTCCAGTTCGGCTCATTGGGGAATTCGTCCCAGTTGCCTTCAGAATGCTCATAATTTGAATCACTCATATGTTTCGGATAAGGTCCGATGCCGCAGAACTTGTGTTTTTCATTTTAAAAATCAACTCCCTTTTCAATTTGAGCCGATTTTGCTTTGATTGAGATCTACTGACAGGCATATAGTAATTGAATGTGTCGCGCAAACAGTATCGTTTTTGTTTAATTTTCCGATTTCTAAAAGCTCATGGATGAGAATGTTTTTCGTATGAATTGTTGGTTTGAAGGTCGCGTTCAGGGCGTCGGCTTTCGCTATCAGGCGATGGGAGTCGCCAAGGGATTCGAAGTGGCTGGAGCCGTGCAAAACTTGGCCGATGGTCGCGTGCTGCTTTGTGCCGAAGGCGAGGAATCCGAAGTGCGTGCCTTTCAAGCCGCAGTGGCCGAAGAGCTGGG
>DOCS01000034.1:791-14069 GCA_003503355.1 Opitutia bacterium | reverse complement strand
CTGACGAAGGATTTTTCTGTCGGCATGCGCGGGCTTAAGCTGCGGGCAGTTGACGATTTACATCTCGAAGTCGGTGATAATCAGATCTTCGGCCTACTCGGACCGAATGGCTCGGGGAAGAGCACCACGATCAAAGTGATTCTCGGTCTTCTGGAAGCCTCCGCGGGAGAATGTCAAATTTATGGCAAGCCCAGTCACTCGGTGGCCGCGCGTCGCAGTGTCGGTTTCCTGCCAGAAGCGCCTTACTTTTATCGCTACCTCTCCGGTCGTGAGCTGGTG
Organism: Opitutia bacterium; assembly: GCA_003503355.1. Taxonomy (GTDB): domain Bacteria; phylum Verrucomicrobiota; class Verrucomicrobiia; order Opitutales; family Coraliomargaritaceae; genus Lentimonas. The sequence goes on along the minus strand of DOCS01000034.1, from coordinate 13,790 downwards.
CGTTTCTACGCCCGTGTTTGCGGCGTCCCACGTGCCAAGATTGCATCTCAGGTGGATGAGGTGATCGAGCTCGTCGGTATGACGGAGGCGGCGCATCGGCGTGTCGGCACCTATTCAAAGGGCATGTTGCAACGCATCGGCCTTGCGCAGGCGCTGGTGCACGATCCCCAGCTTGTCATTCTCGATGAGCCCACCGCTGGTGTCGATCCGCTCGGCTCGGCGGCCATCGCGGAAATTATTCGCGAGCTCAAGCGGCGCGGTAAAACCGTGCTGCTGTCTTCGCACTTACTCGCGCAAATCGAAGGGCTGTGTGATCGCGTGGCGATTCTACACCGTGGCAAACTCGTGCGCGAAGGCCGTGTCGATGATCTAGTGGAGGAGAAAAATGCCGAGTCGCTGGTGGTCGAAGGGCTTAGTGCTGAAGGGCGTGCCGCGGTTGAGCAGACGATTCGGGAGCAGGGGGGGCAGCTTTGCCGGGTGGAAAGTCCGCGGCTCAGCCTAGACTCCCTCTTTCTTCAGGAGGTCGAGCAGCGCGAGACCGAACGTCGTGAGCATTTGAAAACAACAGGAGGAGCGCAATGAGCGGTTTGATTGATTCTATTTCCCGAGTCCGGCTGATTGCCGGCAATACCTTTCTCGAAGCGGTGCGGCAGAAGTTTTTTAACTCCCTGCTGCTGATCTCGGTCGCATTAGTGGCGAGCTCGACCTTTTTTCAGCAGTTCGATTTCGGCACCGGCGAGCTCAAGTTTATCACCGATTTCGGGTTTGGCGCGTTGTTCTTCTTTGGTTCAATTTTGTCGATCGCCGCGACGACGCAGCTCTTTTTTAGCGAGATTGAAAATCGTACCGCATTGACCATGTTGGCTAAGCCGATCTACAAGCTCGAGTTCCTTGCTGGCAAATTTATGGGTGCGCACATGCTGATGTTGGTCTTTACTAGCGTGCTCATGCTGGTGCTGGCGGGCATTCTTTATTGGCGCGAGACTGTCCTGATGGCCCGACTTGGCCAGGAGTTTCAGGATGGACGCTTGATCGCTTATGGGGATTTGTTTGTTTTTGGCCTGCTGCAGTGGATGAAATTTGGCGTGCTCAGCGCGATCGCATTGTTTATTGCTAGTTTCTCAAATACGAACCTCTACACAGTCGTCGTGTCGTTCTTTGTGCTGATTATTTGTCAGCTCCAGTATATCGCGAGGGATGCCTATTCAGGTATGGAGCAGGGCGCGGGGCAGTGGTTCGTTGGCCTGCTGGGCTTGATCTTTCCAAACTTTCAGTTGTTCAATGTCGGCGATCAGCTTGTTTTTAACGTCGAGCATCCGCTTTCCGTCGGCACGGTTTGGCAGGTGGTCGGTTACGGAGTCATTTATGCAGTTGCCTTCGTTTTACTCGCGCAGCTGAACTTTAGAAAGCGGGAGATTTAGAAGATGTCGGTCGCTAGTTGTCTGAAGCACCCGTTGCTTCTACGTCTACGCAGCGTGCTGGCTGTGTTGCTTGCCTTGCTGTTGCTTGGTGTCGTGACGCGCTCGCTGGAGGCTCCCGCATGGCAGGTGGTCAAAGCGGGCCAGCCGGAAATGAATTTGCAGGCGATCGAAGGTGCGCTCGGCCAAGGACTGGTGGTTGGCGTGCTCGGAGGCTTCCGTGCGATCATGGCCGATTTTTTGTGGATTCGTACCAATACGATTTGGAATCGACGCGATCGCGTGAAGCTCAATGCCATGGTTCGGCTGGTGACTACCATAGACCCGCGGTCCGAATTTTTCTGGGTCAATGCCGCACGCATGGTCGCTTACGACGTGCCGCATTGGCGGATCGACGAAGAAGGTGGTTATGCTTTGGTGCCGGACAGACGACAGCAGGTGATCGTCCGCGAGCAAGTTGAGCAAGCCTGTGCTATGCTCGAGCGCGCGCGGGAATTTCACCCGCAGCATGCCAAGTTGTATTTGGAGACCGCGCAGATCTATTTGATCCGTCTCAAGGATTATGCGCAGGCTGCGAAGTGGTTTTTACTAGCTTCCCAGCAGCCGGACGCGCCGTATTATGCGGCGCGCATTCATGGCGAGTTGCTGCGCCGTCAGGGTAAAGATGCTGAGGCGTACGCGTTTCTGAAACAGCTCTACGCGGAATTGAACGACGATCCGCATGCGCAGAAGGGGGTCATTCTCGATCGTATTCACGAACTCGAAGTTAGCTTGAAGGTTCCCATTTGGACGCGCTTTCAGTCGCAGGTGACGGGGGTCGGCGATTCGGCAGGGGCGACCTTGGAGCAAAAGGTTCGCATGCTCGAACAAGGGTATGGCTCCGAATAAGTGCATTTAGGATTCACTCTGGATTGACGCATTTGTTGAAGCGGCATTTTAGCCTTTAACTCTGCACGCACTTTGTTCCTATCTAGCGCATGAATTTAATTACTCCAGAAGTACGTTCGCAGATTGTCGAAATTACGCGCCGTGCCGGCCATATTTGGAGGTATCTTTGACGGAGATACCAAGACGAAACTGATTGGCGATCTGGAGGCCAAAATGGTCGAACCCGGTTTTTGGGATGACCAAAAAGCGGCGCAGAAAGTGATCGGCGAAGCGAATCGCATGAAGACCACGGTCAATCCGACCAAGGCTTTTCGAGGCGAGCTTGATGACCTTGCAGCTATGTTGGAGTTGGTGGATGAGAGTGCGGGCGATCCGGATGCGGAGTCTTATCAGCAAGAGGTGATTGATGCTGTCGAGCGCCTTCAGCCGAAGCTCGATGCCTTGGAGCTGGCGTCTTTTTTGAGTGGTCCAAACGACGCCTGCAATGCGCTGTTGACGGTACATGCGGGCGCAGGCGGCACGGAGTCTTGCGATTGGGCCGATATGCTCTTGCGCATGTATTCGCGTTGGGCGGAGCAGGCGGGCTATGGCGTCGAAGTGCTCGACGTTGCGCCAGGTGAAGAAGTGGGCATCTCTGCAGCGACTATTCGGATCTCCGGCTCGAATGCGTTTGGGTATGCCAAAGCAGAGCGCGGGGTTCACCGTTTGGTCCGCATCAGTCCGTTTGATTCCAATGCGCGACGCCATACCTCTTTTTCGTCGGTCGATGTGGTTGCGGAAATCGAGGACGATGCGGATATCGAAATCGATCCCTCCGATATTCGGACCGACGTCTATCGAGCCAGTGGCAAAGGGGGGCAGCACGTCAATCGAACCGAATCGGCTGTGCGCCTGACGCATATGCCGAGTGGTATCGTGGTGACCTGTCAGAATGACCGCTCGCAGATAAAGAATAAGGCCACTGCGATGCGCACGCTGAAGTCGCGCTTGTATGAGAAGCAGGAGGACGAAAAGCGCAGCGAAATGGAGAAATTCTATGGTGAGAAGGGCGACATTGCCTGGGGCAACCAAATCCGCTCGTACGTTTTCCAGCCGTATCAAATGATCAAGGATTTGCGCACCGGCGTGGAGTCCGGCAGTGTGCAAGCCGTGATGGATGGTGCGTTGGATCCGTTTATTCATGCGTGGTTGCGGGCCGGTGGTCCCACTTCGCGTAGATCTGCTGCTGACCGTGAATTTGGCGATGAGTAACCCTGTGAACAGTCCGCATGGCCTGAGCTACGAGGCAGCGCTGCAAGCGTTCTCGGATCAGAGCTTGTTTGAGAATAAAACTTGGCGCTACTCGCCCGAGGCCTTCGAGCTGACGGCTAAGCAAGTGGCTGAGGTTGAATTGATCGGGCAGGCCTGCTACGATTTCTATCGTGCGCATGAAGTGCTGTATGTGCGCTCTGCGACCGGTAAGAATTTACTGCGCAACCGTGAGCTCAAGGCGCCATGGGTGGCGGAGTATTTGGACCGCGGTAAGCCCGCTGCCCTAATTGAGCATGCGCGTTCGAAGGCCCTGCGTGGTACGACACCGATGGTGATTCGTCCGGATTTGCTGATAACGGAGGATGGCTTTGCGATGACCGAGATCGACTCCGTTCCCGGTGGTATCGGCCTGACCGCATTTTTGAATCGTCTGTACACAGGCGTCCATGGCGAAGCGCTGATCGGTGCGGGAGATCAAGATATGGTGGAGGCTTTTTATGCGGTGTTGTGCTGCCGGGCCCCCGCTGTCAATGACCCGTATATTGCGATTCTGGTTAGCGATGAGGCCGCGACCTATCGGCCTGAAATGGAGTGGATCGCCGAGCAACTACGCGTGTTGGGGCGCCGAGTACATGTCTTCCATCCAGACGAGGTGGTGCCGCAAGGTGAGTCCATGTGTGTGCGATCGGACAGTCAGCCGGTAGATGTGATTTACCGGTTCTGGGAGTTGTTCGATCTGGATAACGTTTCAATTGCCGAGCATTTGCTCAAGGCGGAGCCTGAGGCGCAGGTCAGTTTGACTCCGCCAATGCGCCCGTTTCAGGAGGAAAAATTGAGTCTCGCGCTGTTTCATCACCACGCGCTCGAAGATTTCTGGAAGGAGAATTTACCGAAAGCGTCCTATCGCGTGTTGAAGCGAGTGATTCCTCGCACTTGGGTGATGGATCCGGTGGAGCTGCCGCCCAATGCGGTGCTGGATGCGCCGTTTATTGGCGGTAAGCCGATCGTTAACTGGTCGCAGTTGGGTGAGGCCGGTAAGAAGGAGCGCAATCTGATTATTAAGATCAGCGGATTTCATGAAAGTGCCTGGGGCGCGCGCAGTGTTACTCTGGGGAGCGATTCCTCGCGGGCGGAGTGGGATGGTGCGATTCAGCAGGCCGTGACGATGGCCGATACTTCGCTGCATATTCTGCAGGTCTACGAAAAACCGCGCCGTTTGCGGCATCCGGTCTATCGCACCGACGGCAGTATTTACCAGATGGAGGGGCGGATGCGTCTGTGCCCGTATTATTTCGTCAACGAAGCAGAGCAGCGCGCCGATTTGCAAGGTGCGCTAGCGACCTTATGCCCCGCGGATAAAAAAATTATCCATGGCATGAAGGACGCCGCTTTATTACCTTGTGTGGCGGCTGAATCGGGTGGTCGGCGCGATTGAATGGTTCTATTCTGGCCTGCGCAGCCTGTTTTTTAACTTTTAAACCTTAACATTACAGCTTTTCAGGAATCGTCGAATTTTCTGCTTTCTCTCTTTCATCGGGTGAGAAATTAGTTACTTTGCCAGCTTCTTTAATGATATTCGTGCGTAGATTGCACACAATTTTACTTCACCATAAAACGTTATGACTACAACAGCTAAAAAGACCGCCAAGGCTGCGGTAAAAAAAACCGCAGCTAAAAAGCCTGCCGCCACAAAAAATAAGGAGGGTGCGTTTCGCTTTGATGTCGGATCCACAAAGGAGTCGATGCAGACATCAATCCTCAATCACTTGCAGTATACGCTGGCACGCCACCCGGATAAAGCCAACAAGGATGAGTGGTGGACTGCGACCTGTTTTGCGGTGCGTGACCGTGTGCTCGACCGTTTTATGAAGACACAGGGTGTACACGAGGATCAGAAGGTGCGCCGTGCGTATTACCTGAGCCTTGAGTATTTGATGGGGCGCTTGCTCGTCAATAATTTACACAATTCGGGGCTCTTCGAGCAAACTCGTGATGCACTGCAGTCGCTCGGTCAGGATTTCAATGAAGTCGCAGCCGAAGAGGCTGATATGGGGCTCGGTAATGGCGGCCTGGGTCGTTTGGCCGCCTGCTTCCTAGATTCGCTCGCTACCTTGGACCTTCCGGCGATCGGATACGGAATTCACTATGAATTTGGTCTTTTTCGTCAGCAGTTCAAAAATGGCTTCCAGATTGAGCATCCCGATGCTTGGCAGGAGAAGGGCTGCCCATGGGAAATTATGCGCCCGAATTTCGTCCAGCAGATCAAACTGTATGGCCGCGTTGAGCATCAGATGGACGATAATGGTTCCTTCAAGCCAGTTTGGGTCGACTACAAGACGCTGGAAGGCATGCCTTTTGACGTTGGAATCGTCGGCTATGGTGCTGAGACGGTTAATTTCCTACGCCTGTGGGAGTCCCGTGCATCGCAGGAGTTTGACCTCGATATTTTCAATGACGGCGGCTACGTCGAAGCGGTTCGCGAAAAAGCAATGGGAGAGACGATCTCCAAGGTGCTTTATCCGAACGACAACACAGAAAATGGTAAAGAGCTGCGTCTCGTGCAGCAGTACTTCTTCGTCAGTTGTTCGCTGCAAGATATCATCCGCCGCTACTTTGGTGAGCATGATAACTGGAGTGAGTTTGATGCCTACAACGTAATTCAGCTCAACGATACGCACCCTGCGATTGCGATTCCTGAATTTATGCGTCTTGCCATCGATGTGCATGGTCTCGATTGGGACTCGGCATGGGCGATCGCACGCAAGCTGTTTAACTACACCAACCACACCCTCCTTCCAGAGGCGTTGGAAAAGTGGAGTGTGCCGCTGTTCGAGCGTGTGCTTCCACGTCATCTCGAGATCGTATTTGAAATCAACCGCCGTTTCCTTGAGGACGAAGTTGAGGCGAAGTGGCCGGGCGACTCGGATAAAAAAAGCGAGCTGTCCATCATCGAAGAAGGCCATCCGAAGATGATCCGCATGGCGAATCTGTCTGTGGTCGCATCGACTAAGGTCAATGGCGTCGCTGCACTTCACACTGAATTGTTGAAGAAGGATCTCTTCGCTACATTTAACGAACTGTATCCGAATAAATTAATCAACATGACCAACGGTATCACGCCGCGCCGCTGGTTGTTGGCTTGTAATCCGGATCTGAGTAATTTGATTTCGGAGAAAATCGGTACTGAATGGCCGAAGCATCTCGATCAGCTGCAGGAGCTCGGCAAGTATGCGGACGACTCGGCTTTTCAGGAACGCTTCATGGCGATCAAGCGTCAGAACAAGGTGTCTTTTGCTGCGCTAGTGAAGCAAGACTGTGGCATTGAGATCTCCCCCGATGCGCTCTTCGATGTACAGATCAAGCGTCTGCACGAATATAAGCGTCAGCACCTTAATCTGCTGCACATCCTCACGCTCTATCGCCGTTTGCTAAACGATCCGGAGTACGATATGCAACCGCGCGTCTTTATCTTCGGAGCCAAGGCGGCGCCGGGCTATGCGTTGGCCAAGTGCATCATTCGCGCGATCAACAAGGTCGGAGAAAAGGTGAACAACGATCCACGTATCGGTGGTAAGATTAAAGTGGTTTTCCCTGAGAACTATTGCATCACCTTGGCTGAAGAGATCATTCCAGCTGCAGACCTTTCCGAGCAGATTTCAACTGCGGGTAAGGAAGCATCCGGTACCGGTAACATGAAGCTAGCACTGAACGGTGCGCTGACTGTCGGCACACTTGATGGAGCGAATGTTGAAATCAAGGAAGAGGTCGGTGATGAGAATATCTTCATCTTCGGTAACACCGTCGAGCAAGTCGAAGCGATCTGCGATCGCGGCTACAACCCTTATGATTACTATAACAGTAATTGGGAGTTGAAGGCGGTGATCGATTGGCTGCGTTCCGATTATTTCACTCCTGGTGAGCATGATGCCTTTGCGCCACTCTGCAGTAGCCTACTCGAAGGTGGTGATCCATACCTCTGCCTCGCTGATTATGCGGATTATGTCCGTGCTCAGGAAGAAGTGGATAAGGCCTTTGCCGATAAGAAGCGTTGGGCGAAGATGGCGATTCTGAACACAGCCCGCGTCGGTAAGTTCTCCTCCGACCGTACGATCAGCCAATACGCCGAGCAAATCTGGAACCTGAAGCCAGTTAAGGTCGGTCAGTAAGCCGCGGCTTTGATTGATTTTCGCCGGGCACGGCGCGCTCCACACCTTGTGTGGGAACGCGTTTTGCCCGGCTTTTTTGTATTTGGATGCCTCGACCGTTTGTGCCCCTTGCCGGGGCTCTGCATCGATCTAACCCTTAGTTAAAGGTGAAAGCGGTAGCAGCTGTGGCACGGTCGCGATGACGGCATTACGCGCCAGTAAGGGTATGCGATGCGAGGATGTATCCGCCCGCGGGAAAGGGCGTCGGGGTGGGGCGAGATTCGCCAATCAGCTGTTAGCCGCGGCAAACGCAGTTTTAGTCTGTGCCGATTTTGAGCCCTCAGTCAGCGCAGTTTGCCAGTTTGGAATCAATGCGGAGGGGCCGGTTTGCATTGAGTTCGTCGTGTTCAGCCTTCCTCGATGAGGGTTGCGCCTTTGATTAGGCGGCAGAATTCCTTCTTGCTGACTTGTTTGTGAGTGCCGTCCTTGGTGAAGGCATCTTCCATGATCTTGAAGTCAACGGCGAGTCGTTCGAGTTGAACGATGCGCAGGTAAGTGGTTTCGTTTTTCCAGACTTGTCCTTGTTTGAGTCTCATAGGTGCGTGCTAAATGTTTGATTGGTCGGCAGGTGTCTGCGTATGCGGATATGCTGGCGGAGTGTTTTGATTGCGAGCTAAGAATGTAGAGTCGCCTTGCGTCGCTGGCGTTTTTTGGCTTTGAGCTATTGGCTCGTTTTGGCGCGTTGCATCGCGCGGGCAGCATCTTCCGAGCGGTTTAGCTTTCCGTAGGCGAGCGAAAGGTTGTACCAGGCGCGGCTGAAGCGGGGCTCCAGTGCCACGGTTTCTTCGAGGAAGCCAACTGCCTGTTCTAGATTGTCTGCTTCAGCTGCCAGTAGTCCTAGCGAATAAGGAAAGGTCGGGTTTTTTGGCGCGAGCTCCCAGCCTTTGTAGAGAGTGCGCTCGGCGGCTTGGTTGAGGCCCGCGCTGCTTAGAATGATCGCCGCCTGATGGTACATGTCCGGGTTGAGCTGATCGAGTTCGATGCTGCGCTCGATGTATTTCTGTACATCGGCGAGGCGGCCCTCTCTGCTGGCAGTATTCGCTAGAATCAGCAGACTTTGCGGTCGGTCGATATTGAATTCAATGTATTCATCCCATTCTTTTTTCGCGGTTTCATCGGGAATCGGTTGATTGGCTGTGGTGAAGCCGATGGACGCTGCTAAGCGCACACTGCGTGAGCTGTCGCTGAGCTTTTCTAGCGTGGCGCTGGCCGCATCTGAGTTCGATAAAGTGCGGGTCGCGCGTTGACGCACCATCGGGCTGGGGTCGTCCAAAAGGGGGCGTAGTGCGCTGATGACTTTCTCGTTCGGAAGGTAGTTGACTAGTAGTCCGGCGTAAGTGGCCCGCCAGCCAGGCACCGTTTCTTGTTCGAGTAGTTCGAGTAGCCCGCTGAGCGCTTCGGGGCGATAGCTGTGTGCGGCGGCGATGATGCGTGCGCGCTTGCGTTGCGGATGGCTGGCTAGTTTGTCGCCATACCATTTTTCAGCCCATCCGACCGCCCAGTCGACGCTCTCTTCTTCGTGGCATTTATTGCAGGCGTTGGGTATGCCGAGCTCTTTGGTTAGTAGCGGGTCGGGGGACAGGAACGCATGGTCTGCGCGAGGGTCGACCTGCATGTAAGTGGTTTTGGACATATGGCACTGCACGCAACTATTGCCGCTGCTGCCTTCCGCGTGGAAACTATGTTTCGTTGGCTGGATGATCGGCGCATTGTTTGCGCCGCCTTCATGGCAGCGCATGCACAGCATGTTGTTTTCGATCGGGAGGATTGTTTTGAGGGTATGTGGATTGTGGCAATCCATGCAAGTGACGCCTGCGTGGGCCATGCGGCTCATTTGAAAAGAGCCATAGACAAAGTCTTCGTCGAGTATTTGGCCATCGTGATGGTACAGGTTGGGTTGGTCGGGCAGGGATAAGGAAAAGTGGTCGTGGTAGTCATCGCCTGGCATGAACTTGTCGGCGGTAAGTTGGTCGCGGCGCGAGTGGCAGGTGGCGCAGTTGTGCTCGGTTTGAATTTTGTTGAGTGTCGTGAGGCCGCTGGTGTAGTCGCCCGCTTGTGCGGCGATCACGTGCGCTTCCAGTCCTGTGTGGCACTCGGCGCAAGCGAGGCCTTGTTGGGTCCAAGTGGAGTGGTAGCTGTTGGATTCGAAGTCGAAACCCTTTTTGTATTCGGTGGTGTGGCAGTAAGCGCAATTGGCGTTCCAGTTCATGCCTTGGCCCGCCCAGTGGCCCCACTCGCCGGGCAATCGATCTTGACCTGCATAGACATCGAACCAGCGGTCTTCGATGACGTCGTATGTTGCGCTGAGGGTTTGGAATTTATCGCCGGGGAGGTGGGCTAAGTATTGGCGCAGCGGTGTTTCGCCGATCACGCCGACAAGGTCGTAGCGCTCTATTGGTTGATCTTCGCGCAGGACGCGTAGCTCGAAGTTGCCGTTTGCTTCGGCCATCTCATAGGTGACGCCGGATTCCTGTATGCGGCGGGTCGGTGTGAAGGCGGCACGATCGAGTGTTGCCGAGACCGGGCGGTTGGCTTTGGCGTGGTGACTGCTTTTCCAGTCTGCGACTGCGTCTTCGTGGCAGGCGATGCACGCGTCTGGACCGATTTTCGCGTTGCGTGCAGGGTTGTGTGAGACCGGGAACGTTCCGTAGTCGATGTCCGCCGATTTCTTTGTCGCGGGGTAACTGCTCTGTTCTTTTTTGTCGCAGGCGCAGAATGCAAGCAATGTGAGGCTTAGCAGTAAGTGCAGTGGGCGGAGGTTCTGAATGAAAGCTGGAAGCATTGCCCGAATGGTCGCAAATGCTTGTTGTAGGTCAAGGCTGATGCGGAGTGGGGTTGTTTGAGTTGAGTCGCGATACTGTCGGGAGTCGCATGCGTGCCTGAGGGGCTGATGGGGCATTTACCTGGGGCGTGGTGGTGAAAGTGCTCGGGTGGGGCGGGGTGGTGTGTGCGTTTAGGGGCTTAAGAACTGTGTACCGTTTGTTAATAAGTCGTTAAAAGTGTTAATGTTCAACGCATTAAAGATTTTTAGGTGCTTTGTTTTTTTTGCTTTTAATTGCAAGAAACGCTTGACGGGTGGGGTGTAGTGGGGCGGTATGGGTTGAATTGGTTTGGTAGGGATTGTATGGGATTGTTCAAAATAGGAGGATATGTTGGTGAGTTTCACCACAGTTTAGACGACAAGGGTCGTCTAACGATTCCTGCTGCGTGGCGTCCTAAAGGGGACGCAGAGGAGAACTATTTTTTGGCGTTACCCAGTGTCGAAGGAGGTAGTGATGCGTATGTCACGGTTTATCCGCCCAAAATGATCGCCCAGCTCGAAGAGCGTATTTCACAGATTAGTATGGGAGATGTCGAAGGGCAGCGCATGTTGTCTGAGTTGATGGCAATGGCGCACAGTTTTAGCTGCGACAAGCAGGGGCGCATCAACTTGAACGATAAACTAATCAAGCACGCGCAGCTCGGCAAAGGAGCTGTCCTGCTCGGCAAGCTGTCCACATTCAGCATCTACAGCGAAGAGCTCTACAATGCCAGCCAGTCGCAAGGTCCGAGTGACCCCTCCGCTCGTGCTGCGGTCTTTAAGCGTTTCGGCCTCTAATCACAGATCGCATGCGCAGTACATTTAAAAACATTTCTCGCGAAAATTCCTCACAACAAAACTGCATTCATGTCCTTCTCCATCGATAATGCTTTAAAAGCTGCCGCCGAGCGTGGTCATGTTCCCGTCTTATTACGTGAGACGTTGGAGCTGTTGGCCCCGTCTGCCGGTGCCAAGCTGCTCGATGGGACGTTTGGTGGTGGTGGTCACACGCGTGCATTACTTTCAGCTGCCGAAGGGGGCGTCGTGGTAGCGACGGATCGCGACCCAGACGCAGTCGAACGAGCGAACGCGGTGTCGGATGAATACAAGGAGCACTTTCGCTTTTACCAAATGAATTTTGGCGATCTCGCGGATTTGGATGAAACCGGTTTTGACGGTATCTTGTTCGATTTTGGATTGTCTTCGTTTCAATTGGATCAAACTGAGCGCGGTTTTTCATTTCGATTTGATGCGCCATTGGATATGCGCATGAACCCCAAGGCGGGGATCAGTGCCGCTGAATTTCTTGAAACTGCCGACGAAGAAGGGCTTGTGCGCGCGGTGCGGAATTACGGTGAAGAGAAGCGCTGGCGCCGCGTCGTGCAAGCGATCATTGATGCCCGTGGCACCGGGCGTTTGCAGCGTACCGGCTCCTTTGCCGAACTGGTTGCCGGAGCAGTTGGCCCGACTCCACGCGGACGCAAAGCGGTGAATCCCGCCACACGTACATTTCAGGGAATTCGTGTTGAGATAAACGATGAGTTGAGTGCGATCGAGCGCGGCCTTCCCGCTGCATTTGATCGTCTTGCGCCCGGCGGCGTGCTGGTTGCGATCAGCTTTCATTCGCTCGAAGACCGCATCGTCAAACGCTTCTGCCGCAAGATGGCTGGTCGCCCAGAGCACAGCAACGATTACCGCACACTAGATGAGCGCCACGTTCAGGCCAAAATGATTTCCACTCGTCCAATTCTGCCAACTGAAGACGAGATAAAAATGAATCCCCGTTCTCGCAGTGCCCGCCTGCGCGCCATCCGTAAACTTTCCAACGACTAATTTTTATAATTTCAATGAACCAGATCACCCACAAGACCCGAGGTCGTATTTACTGTTTAATTGTCGCCATGATCGCCATCACTGTAGGCAGTGGCTTCGCGATTGTTTGGATGCAGCAGCAGATTTCACGGACCGCACAGCACAGCCAGAAAACGGAGGCGCTGCTAGCGGAAACCGTACGCAAACTTCGCTACCTCGATGAGCGCATTGCGACTATGCACCAGCCTGTTGTGCTACAGGCGAAAGTCGCCGGCACGCTGCGTCCTTCGATGGACAATCAGATTGTGTGGGTGCGTGAAAGCAACGCTCCGAGCGGTCGAGCTTATGCGGTCTCCGAACCGTATGAAGTGTCAATGGATTTGGCTTTTGTTGATCTGAGCGCACGACGTTAACCAGCGAATCCTATCGCCATGTATGTGACCTCTAATGATTGCCCGAGCCGTAAACATAAGTGTGTCCATTCAACCTGCCATGCGCAAAGCCTGTTCGAATAAATGAGCAAGGCCTTCGTATCCACTGCACGCGCAGCGCTCGTTTCGACTGCAGTCGCTTTTGCCTTCTGCGTGTTGCTCGGGCGTCTGTTCTATTTGCATGTGTGGGAGCA
>DOCS01000034.1:0-668 GCA_003503355.1 Opitutia bacterium | reverse complement strand
GAGCTGGCGGTCTTAATCGGCAAGCCATTGGCTGCGGTTGAAAAAGTGACTTATACGAAGACGCGAAAAGGGAAGGGGCCTACGAAGGCAGTGAATTTAATTAAGTGGGCGTCCTTAGCCAAGGGGCTGGATGAAGAAACTTATGATGCGGTGCGTGCGCTCGGTATCAAAGGAGTGTATGGTAATCGCAAGTACAGCCGTACTTATCCCGGCGGGCAACTGGCTGCTCATCTTCTTGGTTATGTGAATCACGAGGAAACGCCGGTGACTGGGGTCGAGCGTTTTTTTGATTATTATTTGCGGGGCCAGGATGGTTGGCGTGTAACCGAACGGGACGGTCGACGCCGTGAGCTTGCTCAGTTCCGCGCGCGTGAGGTCGATCCATCCGATGGTCTCAATGTTGCATTGTGTATCGACCAGGTGGTGCAGCACATTGTCGAAAAAGAGATCAGCCGGTTAGCGGCTGAATACAAGCCGAAGGGGATCAGTGTGATTGTCAGTGAGCCTACCACCGGTGGGATTTTGGCGATGGCGAACTATCCCACTTACGATCCCAATGAATTTTTTAATACGAAAAAGTATCCGATTGAAACGCAACGAAACCGTGCGCTGACCGATCTGATTGAGCCGGGCTCGACCTTTAAGATTGTGCCAGCCGCTGCGGCGTT
>DOCS01000189.1:3445-4295 GCA_003503355.1 Opitutia bacterium | reverse complement strand
GTTGATGTAGCGGGCGTGGATGCCATCGACGATGTCGTTGAGCGAATAGGCGGTGTCGTCGGCCCAGTCCATCACTTGGCACTCGATGCTTTTGAACGAGTTCAGGGCCTGGGGGCAGGTCAGTCCTTCGGGGAGCGTGGTGCGGTCGAAGATGGCATTACGCCAGTTTTCCTGCTGGTCGTAGATGAAGTGGTTCTCAGGATAATGGAATGAACCGTTTTCGTCTGTGTGGATACACTCGTGGTGGAGGGCCTTGTATTTCATTACGCCATCCAACAACGCACGGGTCGGGGCGATGCCTTGGGTGCTGCCGGGGCGTTCGTAGATCAGCTCGGTTAAAATGCGCAGGGTCTGTGCGTTGCCTTCGAAGCCGCCGTGCGTGTGCATCAGTTCGTTGAGCTTGCGCTCGCCGACATGTCCGAATGGCGGGTGGCCGAGGTCGTGGGCGAGGCCGACGGCTTCGGTCAGGTCGGCGTCGATGTAGAACTGATCGTTCAGCTGGTCGGAGCTCGCGCGCAGGTATTCGCAGATGGAGCGCCCGATTTTGGCCACTTCGATCGAGTGGGTCAGGCGTGTGCGGTAGAAGTCGTATTCGCCGGATTGAAACACCTGGGTCTTTGATTGCAGGCGGCGGAACGGGTAGGAGAAGATGATGCGGTCTCGCTCGATTTGAAAGGCGTTGCGGTAGTCGGACTTAGCAACGGGGATGTCGGGGAAGCGTTCGAGGTCGAAGGCGTTGTAGAAAGAGTTCTTCATTCGATTCTGGCTTGTTTGTGTCACTAGTCAGCGTACTAACTAACCTAACCACAATCATGAAATACTCCAAGCTATCATTCGTTTTAGGTGCGAT
>DOCS01000189.1:0-3361 GCA_003503355.1 Opitutia bacterium | reverse complement strand
CGAAGTTGGCACTGATACGAGTCAAGGAGTCGGCGCCTTCTGCTCTGGGTTGCTATGTGGAAACTGATAATGGACAGATCCGCGCCTAGCAGCTCGGAGGGCAAGGTTTGATCGTGTGTGTGGGCGAGTTCGATCAGGCGCGGACCTGAAGCAGTCTGATTTGATCGGCAAAGCACCGCTCAGTGTCGGCGGCTTTTAGTTTGCCGTAGGTGGTGGCTCAGTTTTTTTCGATTGTGGGTTGAAAAATGGCTGTGTTCGCTGTGTTTTAGGCTATAAATCGCTGGGGTTCGGGCAGTGCTGCCTCTGTACGCTGCTCAGATCCCAGCTCTTAACATTTTAAAAGATCATGGCAAAAGATTGGCTCGAAGGTATTGAAGATGAATATGACGTTGTGGTTATCGGTTCCGGATTGGGCGGATTGACCGGTGCGAACTATCTGGCAAAGAACGGCCACAAGGTCCTGCTGTTGGAGCATCATTATCAGTTCGGCGGTCTCGCCACTTGGTTTAAGCGTCCCGGCGGGCACATCTTCGATATTTCGCTGCATGGCTTCCCGTTTGGGATGGTCAAGTCTTGCCGTAAATACTGGACAAAGGAGATTGCCGACTCGATCCACCAGCTCAAGGACGTGCGCTTCATCAATCCGCAAATGAATGTGTGGACCACGTTCGAGCGCGAAGACTTTACCAATATTTTGGTCAACGATTTCAAAATCGACCGTGACAAGGTCGAGGGCTTTTATGACCACCTGCGGGCGATGAATTTCTACGACGACAACACCCAGACGACGGGTGAGATGTTCGAAGAATTCTTCCCCGGTCGCACCGATGTGCACCGCTTGCTGATGGAGCCGATCTCCTATGCCAACGGTTCGCACATTGACGATCCGGCGATCACCTATGGCATCGTTTTTTCCAACTTTATGAGCAAGGGCGTGTTCACCTTCCAGGGGGGCACCGATACGCTGATTCAGAAGATGGTCGCGGAGCTGAAGAAAAACGGCTGCGAAGTGCGCAAGTGCGCCCTGGTTGAAGGCGTGGATGTCGAGGACGGCAAAGTCGTCGGCGTGCGGGTGCGCAGTCAGAATACTGGAGGTGAAGAATTTCCAGTGCGCACTGTGCGCTGCAAGGCCGTGCTGTCGAATGCCAACGTGCGTAACACCATCGAGTATCTGGTCGGTGAGGACAAATTTGCAGCCGACTTTGTCAAAGAAGCCAAGGCAGTGCGCAACAACACCAGCTCCTGTCAGGTCTACATGGGCATCAAAAAGGGCGAGGCCATCCCGAATATCGGCGATCTCGTGTTTACCTCCAAAGCGCCCGAATACACCATCGACGAATTGACTTCGATTCATACCAGCAGCCACACGTTCTCGGTGTATTATCCGGAAACCCGACCGCATTTGAAAAACGAGCGTTACACGGTGGTGGCTTCACTCAATGCGCGCTGGGATGAGTGGGATGGCCTCACCGACGAGGAATACGAAGCCGAAAAAGCCCGCATGTGCGAGGAGTGTGTCAGCAGCCTCGAAACCTTCATTCCTGGTGTGCGCGATAAGATTGACCACATCGAAGCGGCGACCCCGCGCACGGTGAATTACTATACCAAGTCGATGCAAGGCACCTCGTTTGGCACTAAGTTTGAAGGCCTCAAGGTCTCGATGGAACTTTCCGATCAAATCGAAGGGCTTTACCATGCAGGCTCGGTCGGCATTATTATGTCAGGTTGGCTCGGCACTATGAATTATGGGGTCATTACCGCCAACAAGATTGATAAGAAGCTGTTCGAATTGGCCAAAGGCTAGGCGTCCTTCGAGGCGTGCGGGATGCTTTGTTGTCGAGTATCTTTAGGTGCTCGATCTGTTGCGCAGCTAAATAGTTGTGCGTAGTTTTGGGCAGCTTAGGTAAGTTCTTGCCTAAGCTGTCCAAATGGCAGGCGCGCTTGGAGCGTGTCGCGGCAGGATCGCGGCATCTGTTTCGGTACGCGGTTCGGTGAGGTGTTTGAGTGTGTGGCGGTTGCTGTTTTTAGCGTGGCATTTCACTGGTTTTCGCATTCACTCTGCGTATGGACGAAATCTTACGCACGATCCCGCACCGCCCGCCTTTCCTGTTTATCGACGAAATTGTCGAGATCCGTGAGGACGGCGCCACTTGTAAGCGCACCATTCGCATGGAGGAGCCTCAGTTTGAGGGCCATTATCCTGGGAATCCGATCATGCCCGGCGTGTTGCTTTGCGAGTCCTGCTTTCAGGCCGGTGCGATCTATCTCGCCAAGCAAATCGAGAAAGAAGGGCGTTCGCTCAACGATGTGACGCCAGTGCTGTCGCGTATCAGTGATGCGCGCTTTAAGCAAATGGTGAAGCCAGGTGACGAGATCACCATTGAGGTGACGATGAAAGAGCAGATTAGTAAGTTCTTTTTTATGAAGGGTAAGGTTCTGAAAAATGGAAAACCTGCGCTCACGATTGAATTCGCTTTGGCGATGCTTGAACCAGAGGCAGGCAAATGAGTTTTCTAGCACTGGCAGGTAAGCGCTTCCTCGTGATGGGGGTGGCGAATCGTAAGAGCGTGGCGTGGGCGATCACCAAGTCGCTCGAAGCCGAGGGCGCGGAGGTGATTCACAGTGTGCGTTCGCCGGCGCGCCTCGAGAGTTTGCAAAAGCTACTCGGAGACCGCAAAGCCTACATTTGCGATGTTGAGTTTCCCGAGCAGATCAAAGCGCTAGCCGAGCAGGTGAGCGCCGACTACGGCCCGCTCGATGGCATCGTGCATTCGATTGCCTTCGCGAACTACTCCGAAGGCTTCAAGCCGTTTCACGACACGCTACGCAAAGACTTTCTGCAGGCGACCGCGATCTCGGCGTTCTCGCTGGTGGAAGTGGCGAGTGCGTTTAAGCCGCATCTGGACAATAATGCTTCAGTCGTGTCGATCGGGATTTCATCGACCGACGTGACTGCCGAGAACTACGGCTATATGGCGCCGATCAAGGCCGCGCTGGAAACATCGTCGTATAACTTGGCTAAATCCTTTAGCGCCGACACACGCGTGCGTTTCAATACGGTCAACGCCGGTCCGCTTAAGACCAGTGCCTCGGCGGGGATTCCCGGCTATTTGGAGAGTTACCTGTACGCCGAGAAATTAACCTTCCGCAAGCAGAACCTCACCACGCAGGAAGTGGCGAACACCGCGGTTTTTCTGCTTAGTCCCGCCTCCAGTGGGATTAACGGGCAGGGGATCGTCGTGAATGCCGGCATGGATCGCAACTACTTCGACAAGGAAGTGGTGAGCTTGGCGATGCGTCCAGAGAAGAAGTAGGAGCGCTGGGTGCTTTTTTCGCATCCCAAATGTGGAGGGCAACGCTC
>DOCS01000143.1 GCA_003503355.1 Opitutia bacterium | reverse complement strand
AGTAAGCGTGTATATGCGCTTGCCGGGGACCTCTATAAAGTTAGCTCGATAGGATATGACTCGCCATACGGTAGGATAATGTACTGAAGCAGGTTGCCGAGCATGGCAACCCCGCAGTGATACCACCAGCTTTGTTATCGGAGCTCGGCTTGCTTCTGGGCGTCAAATCGCAACGTGCTCGTTGAACGCCGCCGATGAGTTAAAAATCGACGCGGCGATGAGCTGTTTGAATGTGACGCTCCGCAATTGTACCGCACGCCAAAAAGTGTCACTCTGTCCGCATACACAATCGCATTGCCGGACCAATCCATGCTATCAATCACTATGCCCTTTGATCAGATCTCACGCACCCTGTACCTACTCGTGAGCCTACTGATCGCAGCGCACGCAGGCGCCGCGTCATCGCAACACTCCACTAGCGAATTGGAGGCGCAGCTGCAGGCAATTGATCGCGAACTGAACGAATTGGCGCGTTACAGCCTGCGCAGTGGCTATGGCAGGACGGGGTGGCGTTCAAAGGTTCACGACAGCCCGCAGCATACCGAGTGGGTTCAAATCGATCTCGGCGAGGACACGCGGATTGATCAGGTGGTGCTGGTGCCGGCAATTATCCGTGATGCCCAGCTCGGTTATCAGGCAGAAGGGTTCCCGATCGAGTTTCGCATCCTCGCTGGTAAGCATGGCGACCCGAACGGCAGGGTGATCGGCGGCGGCAGTGCGCGTGACGCACTGCTACCGCGCTACGCACCGGTGATCCTTCCGCTGCCACCGACGACGGCTGCCTGGATACGGGTAGAAGCGACGCTGTTGAGCGCCCGCTCATGGGACGACAAGTACCTGTTTCAGTTGTCGGAAATTTTAATTTTCAACGGTCAAGAAAACATCGCCTTGCATCAACCGGTGCAGATTTCATCGAACCGCACCGACCTCTCGTATCATCAACAATACTTAGTCGATGGGTTCATGCCTTATTTAATGGATGCGGCACAGGGCGCCCAGAGTATCGCCTTTCTGGCCAGTGTGACTGCGGGCGAATCGCCATTTTTCATCATTGACCTCGGCGCACCTCTGGCGATCGATCGCATCCAGCTACATGCAATGGACGTCGGCGACCGCGTGCCGCAGGCAGTCCCCTCGGACTTGGGGGTCCCCAGACGGCTACTGGTGGAAGGCGCCAACCAAGCTGATTTTTCGGATGCGACACGCCTGCTCGAGTACCAAAAACGGAGTGTCTACGATACCGGACCGATGATTACGCGGCGCTTTGCCAAAACCGCCTGTCGCTACGTGAAACTTACCGCGTTCGAGCCGTTCATCCTCACGCATCATCAACGCAACAGTGCACGGATCGGGTTTGCTGAAATAGAGCTGTTTGCAGACGGCCGCAATGTGGCGCTGCATCGTCCGGTGCTGTCCGACACCAAGGAAACGCCCAACCGCGAGCTGGCGGCACTGACCGATGGACGCAACCAGTTCGGCAATATCCTGCCAGTTCGCACATGGCTGGAGCAGTTGGCGCGCCGCCATCAACTGGAGCGCGAACAGCCGCAGATCGCCGCTGAATTGAACCGGCGTTACCTCCAACATCAAACCAATCTGAACCGCATGATCTGGCTCTCCGTGCTATTGGCAACGGGTATTATCATCACACTGCTGCTCAATCGAATCCTGCGCATGCGCCAGGTAGTCACACTGCGCGAGCAATTCGCCGCCGATCTGCATGACGAGCTCGGCGCCAATATGCATACGATGGGCATCTTGAATGATGTGGCGCTGAATGCCGTGAATGCACCCGAGCAATTGCAAACGGCGCTGCAGCGCAATCATGAGCTGATCAAACGCACCGGCACCGCGGTGCGGCACTGCATCAACTTACAATCGGCGCAGGGCTTGTTCGGCAATCTGAGTGAGGATATGCAACGCTCGGCGCAACGGATACTCGCGGGCATCGACTTCGAGATCACGGTCGACGGCGAAGCCTTTTTAGAGCAGCTGCAGCGTGATACCCGCGCCGGTCTGCGGCTGTTTTTCAAGGAGTGCTTGGTCAACATCAGTCGTCATGCCGATGCGAGCAAAGTCAGTGTACAACTGCGGGCCAGTCGCAAGGCGTTGACACTGACTGTTCACGATAACGGCCAGGGGATTGACAAAACCGGAGCGGACGCAATCCCGGCGTCACTCCAGCGCCGCGCACGCCTGCTGGGGGGGCGGGTCTTTTGCGCGCAGCAACCCGGCGAAGGAACCTGTATTAGCTTAACGCTCAAAATGCCCTGGCTGCGGCGGATTCAAAATGCTTGCTTCGGTGCTCCCGGCGCCTCGACTTGAGGTGCGCACCTGCTAAATATTACGACACACTAACCGACATGATGAAACAAACCATCCGCGTCATTATGGTGGAAGATCACCCCGATTACCGGGAAGGCATCCGCTTTGCTCTGGAAACCGTCGGCGACATCGAACTGTTGCACACCTTCGGGACGGCCGAACGCGCGCTGCGCTGCGTACAGGAGCCCCGAGCCAACACTGCAGCAGATGTGATCCTGCTGGACTTGAATTTGCCCGGCATGAGTGGGCTCGAAGCGATTCCCTGGTTCAAGCAATACGCGCCTAAAACCCATGTGATTGTCCTCAGTCAATCGGATGCCGAGGCCGATGTGCTTGAGGCGATCTGCGCGGGGGCCGCAGGCTATTTATTAAAAAACGCCAGTTTGAGTGAAATAACCGATGGCATCCGCACGGTGATGAGCGGCGGCGCGACCCTCGATGTCAACATTGCCCAGTACATCCTGACGGCACTGCAGACAAAGCCGCGGCCAACAAGCGACAGCATCACACTCACCGAGCGGGAAATGCAAGTGCTGGAGCTGCTTGGCGAGGGACTGCAGAAGAAGGAAATTTCCGAGCGCCTGCAAATCAGCACCGCCACGGTCGCCACTCACGTGCGGCACATCTATGAAAAACTCGGAGTGCAGAATGCCCCCGCGGCGATCAGCAAAGCCTTTCAGTCTGGTATTCTGCCGAAGAAATCGTAGTCGTCGCGGCAACCACTGCAGACTCTTGCCACACCGCTGAGCGCCTGAACCCGAGCACTCGCCGCGACTCGATTAGCCCTTCAAGCGCAACACACTGAAAAGGATTCACCGAGAAGCGGGTGCTTCGGCTTGCCGATGCGGCAGACGGCTGCTAGCCGTCCGGCAGGATCACAACTCTGGCGCGGTCCAGGCGGGGATGCCTTTGGTCTTCTTTTGCAATTCATAATCAACAATGAATGGCGCATCATTTTCCAGTGAGGCGTCTTCGTTGATCATCAGCGGCCGCACCTCATCCCACCAAACGTCATAGACTTCAAGCAATTGGGCGGCGACTTCGGGGTTGGTCTTAAAGAGGTTCTTTTTCTCACAGGGGTCGTTTTCGATATCATACAGCTGAGCATTACTCACCAGGCGCCATTTCTCATTACGCACCGCGAAAGCCGTGTATTTTGAATTTTCAGGCACGTGATCCGGGCGTCCCTTTTTGACCCGCATGCCTTTCTTGGCCCATCTGCCCTTGTGGATGAATGTGTACCTGTCCGGCCATTCGGCATCCGGATTTTCAATCAGCGGGACCAAGCTTCTGCCGTCCAAATCGAGTGCTTCGGCGGCTTGAGAGCCGGCAAGCTGGGCGAAGGTCGGAAACAGGTCGTAGTGGCGCGTCAAGCGGTCGACGTCGACGCCAGCTTTAATTTTACCCGGCAATCTGAAAAACAGTGGCACGCGTGTGCCTCCCTCGTTGACCCAGCCCTTTTTTCCTTTGAGGCCGTAATTGAAGGTGCCGACGCTTGAACCGTTGTCGGTCATAAAAATCAGCAGGGTGTTGTCGCTCAAGTTCCATGCGTCGAGCTTCTCCATGAGCACGCCCATGTTGTCGTCGATATTGGTAATCATGCCGTGAAACGCAGCCTCTTTCTCGGTGCACTGGTCTTGGTACAGGGCTTTGTACTCATCCGCCACGATGAACGGCGAATGCGGCGCATTGGTCGAGATAAAGGCGAAAAACGGCTTGTCCTGCGCATTCTGCTGTTGGATCCAGCCCAGTGCGTGCTGAAAGAAAACATCGGTACAATAACCTGCTGTTTTGACGAACAGCTTATTGTGTCGAATGACGGGATCGAAATAACTATTATCCGGCACATCGGCGCAGGTGCCCTGGTACTTTTGACCGATGCCGCCAGCGCCATGAATAAACACTTCGTCAAATCCTCGATTGTGCGGCTGATACTCGTCCTCATCGCCGAGGTGCCATTTGCCGAAAATGCCAGTGTTGTAGCCGGCATCCTGTAACACTTCGGCGACTGTGGTGGCACTGAGAGCCATCCGTTCGCGCTCAAAAACGGTATGGGTCACTCCGGTTTTGAAGGGCGCGCGCCCGCTCATCAACGCAGCACGTGTTGGCGCGCAGGTCGGACTAGCCTGAAAATCGATAAAGCGCGTGCTTTGGGTGTACAGCTTATCGATGTTCGGCGTTTTCAGGAATGGATGGCCGTGACAGCCAAGATCACCATAGCCCTGATCATCCGTCAGCACTAAGATGATATTGGGTTTACCTCCCGCCAAAGCGTGGTCTTCTGCCATCAGGCTGATGCTGCAAACGCATGCGCTTGCGATGATCAGTGACGTTGTTTGTAGCAATTGTTTGATTCTCATAGGTCTCTACTCGTGTTTTTCTAATAATATCTTCGGTGATCTGCAGTATCGCGCAACAGTCGAACTGCTGCAAAAAAACCTGGCACGAGTACGGGCCAGGTTTCGAGTGTCTTTCCACTTCTAATGCCGCACGGTTGAAAGCCTGCAGGTCGTCTGTATTTATCGTTACAGGGGGCAAGGCCCCCTGTAACGAATCGGGCCAAAACGGTGTGACGTTTGGTGGATTCTAAATGCCCGGTGTCACATTAATTGCTGTCTTAACTTTAGCTTTATAGCCCTCTACAAGGCGTGGGACCTTGGTTGGGGTGGGCTTCATTTTTTCGATCGGGTTGGCTTTCAGCATCTTGCCGGCTTCCAGCAGGATCGCAACCGCTTCGTCCTGCACCACGCCGTTGCCGTCCGGGCCGACATTGAGCAGTAGATTGCCGCCCTTCGCGTTCACGTCTTTGAGCTTATCGTAGACTTCGGAGGCATCTTTCCAATCGTTATCGCCCTTCTTGTAGCCCCAGGACTTGTTCATCGTGTAACAAGCTTCCCAATGATTTTCTACTTTGGCTGAGTCAAAATGTCTTTGTTCTTTGGTGAGAAAGTCGGCTTCAAACGCTTTACGTTTGCCGACACGGTTATTCATGATGACGTGAGAACTCGCGTTACGAAGGGCGTTGTAGAGGTCAATCCCGTCCTCAACGGTCCACCACTGAACCCATTCTCCATCGAACCAAAGAATGGACGGGTCGTATTTCTCAATCAGCTCCAGCAGTTGATTCTTTTGGTAGGTGACATAAGTTTCGTGATCTTCACCAGTATCACCATCGCGCAGGTAGGTACGTCCCCAGCGCCAATTCGGAGTCGTCTTTTGCAAACTCGGCACCTGTGTCGGGTGATTCCAATCAAGAACACTGTAGTAGAGGCCGAACTTTATGCCGTGTTTCTTGCAGGCCTCGTTGAGCTCGGCAAGGATGTCGCGTCCTTTGAACGGTGTACTGCCAATATCAAAGTCGGTGTACTTGCTGTCCCAAAGGCAAAAGCCGTCGTGGTGCTTTGACGTGATGACCAAGTACTCCATCCCAGCCGCCTTGGCGGTGCTGACAATGAGATCGGCGTCAAATTGAGTCGGATTAAAATCCTTGATGATCTCTGCATATTCTTCGCGAGGAATCTCCAAATTAGCGGCGATCCACTCTGAATACTTGCCGGGCATTTTCTTGCCCTTGAACTCACCGCCTAGCTGTGAATAGACACCAAAGTGAATAAACATGCCGTAATGTGCATCGACAAACCATTGCATGCGTTGGTTGTAGGCCTCGAGCGACTCTTCCACAAAAGCGGGCTGAGGCTCGGCAGCGCTAACGCTTGCGCCAAGTGACAGGCCGAGTGCGAGAGTTAATAATTTCAAAGGGTTGACCTTCGCTATAGCTTTATTCGTCATATTATGCGTGTTGATAATCTGGGGGTTACATCTGATCGTTTGACTGATTCCTTTGCCGAGCCCGTTTACTGGGCAAGTAAAGTTTTACAATCTAACACATTGGCGTCTCCTGTCTATCATTCATATAGATGACAGAAAAAAAACCGAGATAGAGCTCGGGGATTCGTACTTCCATCGGTAGCAACGCTCTTTTGAAAGGCTACAAGTCGGGCGATTGTACACGACATCGAGGGCGTTGCCCGCGATGCCGGATGGGAAAAAACGGACTCCCAGTCTATTGCTGCTTCAGACGCGGCACCGCGATAATCGTCGGCTTCGTTTTCTCGATCGGATTTGCTTCGAGCAGCTTACCGGCTTGCAGAAGAATCGAAACCGCTTCTTCCTGCACCACGCCGTTGCCATCAGGGCCTACATTGAGCAGCAGATTACCGCCCTTGGTGTTCACATCCTTGAGCTTCTCATAGACCGTTACCGCATCCTTCCAGTTGTCATCTCCCTTTCGATAGCCCCAGGATTCGTTCATGGTGTAACAGGCTTCCCAATGCTTCGGGAAGGCATCTTCAAAGTGTCTTTGTTCTTTGGTGACAAAGTCAGCTTCAAAGCTCTGACGTTTACCAACACGATTATTGATAATGGTGCGCGGGCTCGCGGCACGAATGGCGTTGTACAACTCAATTCCGTCGTCATTAGTCCACCACTCGACCCATTCGCCATCGAACCAGAGGATGGCCGGATCGTACTGTTCAATCAGCTCCAGAATTTGATTTTTTTGATAGCTGGCATACACGCCCTTCACGTATTCGCCGCCACCATCGCGTAAATAGGTGCGTCCCCAGCGCCAATCGACATGTACGTTTTGCAAGCTCGGCACCTGTGTCGGGTGATTCCAATCCAGCACACTATAGTAGAGCCCGAACTTCAAGCCGTGCTGCTGGCAGGCTGCGTTCAGTTCGGCGAGAATATCTCGCCCGTTGAAAGGCGTGCTGCCGACATCAAAGTCCGTGTACTCGCTATCCCAAAGACAAAAGCCGTCGTGGTGCTTGGAGGTGATGACCAGGTATTTCATTCCAGCCGCCTTGGCCATACGAACGATGCGATCCGCGTCAAATTGAGTCGGATTGAAATCGGGCAACAGCGCTGCGGCAT
>DOCS01000134.1 GCA_003503355.1 Opitutia bacterium | reverse complement strand
GAGCCCCGGCACAAAACGGCCCGCCTCACGCATCCAGTTTTCCACCAGACTGGCGGGACAGACCACCAGCGCGGGCATCGGCTCGGCCTGGGTGGTGCGCACACACTCGATCAGCGCCAGCGCCTGCAGGGTTTTACCAAGGCCCATTTCGTCGGCCAGAATGCCACCCAAATCGTGTCGGTAGAGATGCCACAACCACGCGACACCGATCCGTTGGTAGGTGCGCAAAATCGAATCGAACGCCGGACGCACCGGCGCGGCCTCGAGGGCACCGACTTGCTTAAGCGCCCGACTGCGGTCCTGCCATGCCTGTGGCGGCTGCCACCCCTCGACCATTTCATCCAACAGGTCTTCGACATCGAGCAACTCCTGCGTGTCCAGCCGCTTGGAAAAGGTCGGCGTAAACGGGCGATCGGCTTGTCCGCTAACCGCGCGCTCGATCTGATGCAGGCGCTGCACCGAGGCCTGGTCCAGCAGGGTGATTTTATTGTCAGAATCGTCGCCCTCGACGTAGCTCCTGCCAGTGGCGATCGCACGGCGCACAGCCGTTTCGTCGCCGCCCTTGCTGAGCGTGACATCCAGCGCGAAGCGGCCGCCCTCTTCCTGTGTTTCGATACTGAGCTCCGACAGCTCAACATGGGCGAGTTTCGCTTCGAAGCTGTCGGTAAACAGGGCGCCCCATTGTTCCCTGAGCGCCTTCCAATGCGCAGCGAGGAAATTGAGTGCTTTATGCCGATCGCGCAGCCACCACTTGCGATTCGACGGCTCCAACTGGAAGCCTTCCAACTTCAAAATGTTACGCAGCGGTTTAATCGATTCATCGTCCCTGCCCGATGGCAAACGAATGGCGATAAAGTTCGGCGAGCCGTCCACCACCAGCCGATTGGCAGGATAGTTGGCCATCGAATCGGCAACGGATTTGGCGACCGGGTAATCGCCAGCGCGGGTCTTCCAGGTGCCCTGCACGCGTGCCTCCGCAATCCGGCGCGGGTTGGGCTTGGACTTTTCGCGCAGGCTGATGTTGCGCTTGAAGGTCGGACGCTGCGGCGCATCGACCACGGCAATGGGCGCCTCGGCTTGTTGTGCGGTATCTTCCGCGACTTCCTGCGCCGAGGCGGTCTTCAGGAATTCGTGCACGCCAGGCAATTTCGCGTCTTGCCAATCAATCGGCGCATTGGGCTTTTTGACCCAATAGATCGTCGGCTCGTCGACCAACAGGTCAAGCAAACGGCGCAGGCGCCCACCGGTGAGCTGCAACAAACTGGCGAGCTTGCCGCCGCACCACGACTCGACCAGCGCGAGGGCTGCCAGCTGTGGCGCGGACGCCTGGTAGCTGCGGGTCGGGCTGAGTTTATTGAGTGGCACAATTTCACGGCCGGCCGCGGCATCGAGCTTCACCACAATCGCATCACGCTCGGCAGCCGCTTCGAAATTGGGCGGCAAAAAGACCAGCATGCGCAGCTTGTCACCATCGGCAGCGAGTTTGACCGAGCGCAATCCGCGCGGCTTGGGTGCTTCCGGCTCGGGCTCCGGCTCGGGCACGAAATCAGGGTGGGGCCGCGCGGCATTGGCCTGCTCGCGCTGCAACGCCTGGTAGTGCAACGCAATCGCGACGGCATGCGCACAGACCTTGCGGCGGCGGCCGTCGATGCAGTTGCAGCGATTCACCGCAAACACAGTGGAACGCAGGTTGAGGTCAGGCGCATACGGTTCATCCACACCTTTGACCGTGCCGGACAAAACGGGACACTCCCATTTCACCGCAGTGACGGCTCCGGTCTCAAAGAGACGCTCGCCTTGCTTGAACACAAGACCGCCCGCCAGCTCAAGCAGGAAGCTACGGTCAAAAATCGGAGGCGCTTTCGAGGATGATACCATACAGGCCTGCACGCTTGGGTTTGGAGACAAGATGTCAAGGGGGAGTGAGCGAGAGAATCAAGGGGTGCGCACGGAAAACCGACAAAAAAACCAACTATAAAACATAAGCCACTATCCAATAGAATCTTATGCACTTGAAAAAATACCTAAATTAGACTATAATCCTTTTATGCTCAAAGACTACACATGGAGGATTGCCGGGCTACTCGGCGCAGCACTGCTGTTCCTCTCGGGGTGCACCGGCACGCTCAAAATGCCGATCAATGAATATTCCCATGTCCGTGTCGAAGCGACCCCGCTGAGCAATGAATTCAAGGTGAGTTACCATTTATATGACGCCCTCCCCGCTCGAACCGAAGCCCCAGACTGGACCGGTAAAATAAAAGTCGACGGGCTTGGCACCGTCTATGCGACGGAAGAAAGTGGTTCGCCGGCGGCCAAGCGTATTGAGCACGGATGGGAAAGCCTGTGGGCAGACGGCAGCCCCACCTGGGCCACAATCGAGCGCTTAGCTTTGGATACCGATGAGGTCGCACAGAACGAGCCAACGACCTCGACGCGAAAACCGAAAGCAATCCAAGTACCGCGCAGAACCCACATTATGCAACTCGCCGAACTGCCCTTTTTTCTCTTTTCAAGGGCACCCC
>DOCS01000003.1 GCA_003503355.1 Opitutia bacterium | reverse complement strand
CTAATTAAATTTGGTAAGAAGCGCAAAATGTTGAGGATTTAGTGTTTTTTACTCATACAGCGGTGCGTAAATACACGCTTTAGTATGGACCTTGACCTGGCGATGTCGACGAACCTTGAACTAGGCATGGGGATGCTTATATTGTACCATTGGACACTCTGGATCAGTCAAAAGCTTTCCATGTGTCTGCGGGTCGAGTAATGCAGCGTATGTGCGACTCTTGGGAGCTGAGCTCGCTGCAGCAGACTGAAAGGTCCGTTGCGATGGGCCAGCTCCTGAGACGCTGCATTTTTCACCGCCTAATGATTCATTTCGTAGGGCTCGAGCTGGCTCGATGCCGCATCGACCTCTAGCTTTAGGTCGCGATTGGGGTGCGGGCACCTTGGTGCTGAGGGTCGACCCTGCCTACCGCATCACTAGATCGAGGGGGTGCCATTTCGGCGCGATGTACTGTTAGCGCCCTGTGAGTGGAGCATTTGTGGATCAACCCATGGGCGCCGTGGTCCTGGGGTAAACCCAGTCGCTACGATTGGACGGGTATGCGAGTTATGTGAAGGCGGCTGGCTCTGCTGTGACAGACAGAATGTCTGTTTCACTCGTCTCCCCGTGAACGCGCGGTTTGGCTACAGTTCGATTGGTTTAGCGTCGGCCGGTTTCCAGAAGGCGTTGATTTTGGCGAGGAACTCTTCGGGGGGGCGCAGCCCTTTGCCGTTTGTGTCCATAAAGCCGTGGCTGGTGGTGCCGGTGGCGAGGAGGGTGTCGCCGCGGCGGACTTCGTATTCGAAGCGGAAGCGGGCGCGGGGTTTTTCGCGCATAAAGAGATGGATCTCTAGGCGATCATCAAAACGGGCCGGGCTTTTATATTCGGCAGTGGCGGTGAGCACGGGCAAGCGCAGGCCGCGTGCTTCGATTTCGAGATAAGGGATGCCGATTTCGTCGAGCATCAGAATGCGGGCGGTCTCGAACCAGACAAGATAGTTGCTGTGGTAAACCACATCCATGCGGTCGGTCTCGGCGTAGCGGACGCGTATGTGCGAAATGGTATGAATCATTGTTTACTAATGTGTGGTTTGTGTGGACTGGAGTGAAGGATGAAATGAGTGAAATGAGGGCAGTGCGTGCAGATGCTCTGGGGCTTTGTCAGCTAGCTGCGCTTTGTCTGGAAAGGCGGGAGCAGTTGATGTGCTGAGCGGCGGGGCGGCAGTCAGCACTTGCCACCGGCTGGTTTTCGTTGCACGGTGCGCGCGCAGGTAGTAGTTATGAAAAAGATAGATCGAATTTTTGTGTACATCGTTGGCTTTGTTGTGGGCGCGTTGATGGTTTCAATAATCCTGAAACGGCGGGCGTTCAAGGATGAGACGCGCGTTGACCCTTGGGTGATGCACAATGCGGCGGCTGTTGAAGCCGGGGCCGAACCGTTGCCGGCGCGGATTCCTGAGGTGATGCAGGTTGGTCGTATTCTGGATTTCGGCTATTTGCCGAATGAGGCGAACGCGGCGCAGAAGGTGTGGCATCTGAATTTTGACGAGAGCTACCCGTATGTGCGGGTGGTGGAGGATTTGTCCAACGGCGAGTTGTCTTACATGGCAGCGGATCAGATCTTGATCGAGCTGGCCGAGGGAGTCGATGTGACGGCACTTATACCGATGCTGGATGAGCTGGGGCTGCGCTTGAGGATGTTCAACCGCAAGGATCGTATCGCGGTGGTTGGGGTGCTGAACACGAAGATTGATGCGGTGCCGATGACGATCGAAGCGCTGCAGCCGTATGCCGCGTTTTTCAGCTCGGTGGGACCGGATAGCCTCCAGTTTAACTAGCCGTCGAACACTGCACTTTTCAAGTCAGCTCGACAGGTTGGAGTCACTTTGTGATGAGATTTGGTCCAAACACTGAAAAAACGTTCACAATGTGCGCGATATGGGAGCGGAATGCAACATAGGCATTGACCGAAAAATACCTGTCCACTTTAATACGCGGCTTTTTACTATAACGACCCGCTTTCGGGCGACCCCCAATTATTTTTATGAGCACAGTTAAAACCGACATCCAAGACGTTACCGAAACACGCAAAACTATTACAGTGAGTGTCGCTGCAGCAGAAGTCGCGACGCAAGAGGCGAAGCTGATCAAAGAGTTTCAGCGTGATGCCAAGATTCCAGGCTTCCGCCCGGGCAAGGCTCCGGAGAACATGATCCGTATGCGTTATGCCAAGGAGCTCAAGTCAGAGCTGGCTCAGCGTGTGATTTCCAAAGCACATCAAGAAGGTGTTGCGAAGTCTGACTTCGAAGTGTTTGGCGTCGTGGATTTAAACGACGGCGAAATTACCGCAGGTTCGGACGCGACGGTGATTTTTACAGTCGACGTGCTGCAAGCGTTTGAAGTGCCGGCATACGAAGGACTGAAGGTTTCAGTTGAGTCAACTGAAGCGACTGCTGAAGACGTTGATAAGATGTTTGAGCAATTGCTCAGTCAGCGTGCCGAGTTTAATGTGGCCGAAAAGGCTGCCGAGAAGGGCGATTATGTCCGTTGCTCATATGAAGGTAAGATCGGTGATGAACTGGTTGCCGACCTAGTGCCGGATGCGCCAATGTTTGGTACGCAGAAGGTGACTTGGGAAGAAGCCGGTGC
>DOCS01000077.1 GCA_003503355.1 Opitutia bacterium | reverse complement strand
CTGCCCTCCTCAGGAAAAACACCGTAAAAAGCACCCAGTAATTTACCCCGCTACGAAAGCGCTTAAACCCCGTCGAAGTCATCCACTAGCGCCGCAGCTGCAGCCAAGCCAGACAACGCAGCACCTTCGACACGCTCGCCGCCAAATGCATCTCCAGCGATACTCAGGCTCAAATCGTGATTATGAAAATACGCCTCCGGGTAAGGGTTGATCGGCAAGGTGAAGCCCCAGCGGTGGCAGGAAGACTCCACGACCCTAGCTCCAAGATGCTCCGCCGCGGAATCTAGCATTAGACGACCGCGCACTGCGTCGGTAGAATCCCAGTGTTGCTCAGCAAAGGCAGCTGTCGCATGTATAGTTACGCACGGCACTTCCGGCGAGATGCCCTTTGCTTGATTATCTGCAATCCATGACAGCGTCGAATCCTGTAATTTCACAAATCCGGCATCAGGCAAGCCGCTGGGCCCCTCTAAAATCGCAAGAGTGGCCAGACCACGCTCATAACGCACCGCGCGCAACTGACTGAGCGCACTTCCCGCATAATCCAAACCACTCGTATCCAAAAGCGCCAGCGCCTGCGGCAAAGGTGCCGTCACCACCAAATGATGCGCTCGAAATTCCGCCCCGCTGGCTGTTCGAGCGACCCACTGCCCGTGATCACGCTCGACTTGAACAACCGTCAGCGAGCGGTGGACCTCTAGATCGCACGCCAAATAGTTGGCCACATCGGTCATACCCGCACTGCCACAATAACGGGGATGCCCCTCTGGCCTGGAATCATACGGAGCGCGACGAAACCACTCGCGCACCACCTCGGCGTCCAACCATTCGTCGACATAGCGCTGGAACTTCGCATCGCGCACAGTGAAGAACTGCGCACCATGATCGAGACGTGCCGCCCCCATGCGGCGTGTAGCCATGCGGCCACCACAACCCCGCCCCTTATCAAGCACACAAACAGAGCGACCGTTTTTTTTCAATTCGGTCGCGCAGAGCAGGCCGGAGATGCCAGCACCAATAATAAGAACGTCAGTGGATTTCATTTTCTACAAATACTAGTCTTGATAAATCGTCTGCCTCAAGGTCGCTGCCAGCGAGGGCGTTTGCCATTCAAATCCGAGCTGC
This sequence comes from Opitutia bacterium, assembly GCA_003503355.1. Classification (GTDB taxonomy): domain Bacteria; phylum Verrucomicrobiota; class Verrucomicrobiia; order Opitutales; family Coraliomargaritaceae; genus Lentimonas. The sequence continues at coordinate 2,232 of DOCS01000077.1, read as the reverse complement.
GTCAGTCGCTTCGGCAACACACCTAAGTCACTCAGCACGGTTTCCTTGCCCATCTCGCCAAAGAGGGCTTTCACGATTGCACGCGGCAATGGAAATATGGTCGGACGCCCAACCACGCAGCCCAATGTTTTGGTAAATTCCTGATTCGAAACAGGGCTGGGTGCGACCGCATTGATCGGGCCATCAACTGCTTTGTTTTCGACGGCAAATACGTAAGCGGCGACTAAATCCGGCAGGCTGATCCAACTCATCAGTTGCTGGCCACTGCCAATACGCCCCCCTAAGCCCAACTTAAATGGCAGTAGCATTTTGGCCAACGCCCCGCCTTGTCGACTGAGCACAATACCTGTACGCAAAAAAGCGACACGCACACCGGCATCGCTCAAGGGTTGCGCCGCGCCTTCCCACTGCCGCGTGACTTCAGCCAAGAAGCCGTCACCACTCGCAGCAGACTCCTCCAATGAATCGGGCCGGATAATACCGTAATAACTAATGCCTGATGCAGCAATGAACGCAGGGCGCTTAGCTTGTTGCAGAATCGCATCGACCAACAACTTAGTCCCGTCAACCCGACTAAGCAGGATGCGCGCCTTGGCTGCTGCCGTCCACCGCTGCGCCACGCTCTCACCGGCAAGGTGAATCACCACGTCCACATCCTGCATCGACGCAGGGTCAAGCTGCCCAGCCGAAACATCCCATTTAAAATCCCCATTCGCACCGCGAGACAATTGCCGCACAGTGTGACCGCGCGCTTGCAGCGCCTCGCACAAAGGTTGCCCGACCAGACCAGTGGCCCCAGAGATTAAAATGGTTTTAGGTTCTATCATCGTCTCTTGTATTCTTTATTTTTTGAAACAAACAGCAGGGTTTTCACGGATCAAACGGGCAGCTGCCACGATTTCATTGCGCTCTTGTTCATCGATACGCTTTAAGTTGCGCAACTGTAAGCCCATTCGATGATTATTGCCCAGCGCGTCTTGGTGACGCAACAAATAGTCCCAATACAGCGTAGTAAACGGACAAGCCTTCTCACCGGTCCTCAGCTTAGGATTTTTGGGGCACGACTTACAGTAATTGCTCATCTTATTAATGTAGCTACCCGACGCAACGTAAGGCTTCGAAGCCATCAAACCGCCATCCGCATACTGCGACATCCCCAGCGTGTTGGGCAGCTCGACCCACTCGACCGCATCCACATACACCGCGAGGTACCATTCGTGCAAACGCCGCGGCTCGACACCGAGCAACAGGGCATACAAACCGGTCACCATTAGGCGCTGGATGTGATGCGCGTAGCCATGTTCAAGGGTTTGGCCGATCGCTTGTCGCAAGCAGACCAAATCGGTCTCGCCCGTCCAGTAAAACTCCGGAAGTGGCTCGACTGCCTTCATTTGATTCAGGTCTACATAGCCCGGCATATTCATCCAATAAATGCCACGCACATATTCACGCCAACCCAGAATCTGCCGGATAAATCCCTCCACCGCAGGCAACGGTGCTGCACCAGAGCGATACGCTTGCTCCGCCGCTGCAACCGCGTCACGCGGATCCAACAACTTGAGATTCAGCGAAGTACTTATCAATGAATGGTACAGCCAAGGCTCCTCGGTCCACATCGCATCCTGATAATCACCGAAGTTCGGCAGGCGATGCTCGATAAAATCTGACAATGCTTTTTTGGCGTCCGCAGCCGACACGGGCCACGCGAACGAATCCAGCGAACCGGGGTGATCCGCAAAGCGATCGGCAACCAATTCCAGCACGACTTGAGTGGTCGCATCGGGCTTAAAGCCGGGACCACCATTCGATACCTCTGGTCCGGACTTACCAAACTGCCCTCGATTACTTTTGTCGTAATTCCAATCGCCTCCGACTGGCTTACCGTCCTCCATTAGCACATCAAACCGTTTGCGGAGCTCGCGATAGAAAAACTCCATGCGGATCGATTTACGCCCCGACGCATGTTGGCTAAAATCCGCCGATGTCGTATAGAAATGGCGGTCGTCGCGAATTTCGAGCGGCACATCCGCGTCACGGCACATTTTCTTCAGCCCCTGCAACACGCGCCACTCTCCGGGCTGTGTGACAATCACTTTAGCTGGCTGCAGGCGGCGCAGTACCGCGCCCAAAGAGTTGGAGAATTTGTCACTCTCCGCGTCATCGCTTAGCTCAGTATAATCGACATGTATGCCTTCGGCACGCAGCGCATCGCGAAAGTGCCGCATGCCTGAA
>DOCS01000070.1:7352-7930 GCA_003503355.1 Opitutia bacterium | reverse complement strand
ACGATGCCGCGGGCGATGACGTCGCATTTCATAATGCCGCCGAAGATGTTAACGAGGATGCCTTTCACGTTGGGATCGGAAAGGATGATTTTGAAGGCTGCGGTAACCTGGTCTTCGTTGGCGCCGCCACCGACGTCAAGGAAGTTGGCCGGCGAGCCGCCGAAGCTTTGGATGATATCCATGGTGGCCATGGCGAGGCCTGCACCGTTGACCATGCAAGCGATGTTACCATCGAGTGCGATGTATGCCAGGTTGTGCTTGGAGGCTTCGATTTCCTTCGAGTCTTCTTCGTTCAGGTCGCGTAGCTGCTGAATATCAGGGTGCTGGAAAAGCGCGTTTGCATCAAAGGAGACCTTTGCGTCGAGTGCGCTGAGGTTGCCTGCCTTGTCGGTGACCAGTGGGTTGATCTCCACCATCATTGCGTTCTTTTCCCAGAACATTTTGTAGACGCCTGTGAGGATGCGTCCGAATTGCTTGACTTGGTCGCCACTGAAGCCGAGCGCAAAGGCGACTTGGCGGCACTGGTGGTGGCGAAGTCCCATCGTTGGGGAGACGGGTACGCGGATCAATTTCTCAGG
>DOCS01000070.1:1746-7286 GCA_003503355.1 Opitutia bacterium | reverse complement strand
TCGAGTACGATGGCGAGGTAATACTCGTGCTCTATGTCGCAACCTTCCGTGAAGTAAAGGGTTTGCACCCTGCGCCCTTCAGCGCTGGTTTGTGCGGTGACGAGCGTATTATCCAGCATGTGGTTGGCAGCTTCGAGTGCTGCGGCGCGACCTTTGACCACTTTAACGCCTCCCTTGTAGCCGTCGGTGAAAGTGCCCTTGCCGCGTCCACCTGCGTGGATTTGTGCCTTGACGACGATTATATCGTCTTCGCCAAAGTTGGAAATTGCACTGTCGACTTCGTGGGAAGTTTGAGCGGCGTAACCGCGTGGGACGGGGACTCCGTATTCCTTAAGAAGGCGTTTGGCCTGATACTCGTGAATGTTCATCTGTTGTGGGTTAGTTTATAGGTCGCAAAAGCTGATTTAATGCCAAGCTTGATCCTCGGGCGCAACCATTTTACACTTGGTTTTAGGAGAAGGGAAAATAGGCGAGAATGAATCGGAGTCATTGACCGATTATTTCCGCTAAATGGCGATGGAAGGTGCCCGCTGCACGTCCATCAGTCGTTCTCTGTGGGTAGGCAGGCTATGCCGGATCAGCGGCGGGCGAATCAGCCGACTAGAGTTGGCAGCCTTGTGGCGTTTCGCAGTTCGGCCGCGCGATCAGGCCTTTGATCGGTTCTTCGGGGAACAGTTGTTGCGCGCGTCCGTGCTCGATCAGGTGGCGCTGGCAGACGGCATCCAGGTCGGCTTTGCTCTTGGTGCGGCGCATATCGTGTAGGAATTGTCCGTCTGTATCGACCCCGAGGCCGACGAAGTTGAGGAACTTCTTCATGTAATTGATGTGACTGAGGGCGTCGCGCTTGCCGTGTGTCGTCGCTTCAAAGAGGTCGTCGATATAGTCGCGCACATCGGCCAGCGTAGGGCGGAAGACCGGCTGACCGGCGAAGTGCTCACGCAGTTGGCGAAAGATCCACGGGTTGCGGATACAAGAGCGGCCGATCATCAGGCCGGCGCAGTGGGTTTCGTCCAGCGTCCATTGGCCTTTGGCGACGGACGTGATATTGCCGTTGGCGAGGACCGGGCAGGGTAGGCGCTCGGCCGCACGTTTAATATATTCGTAATGCACCTCGCTCCGGTAGGCTTCCTTCACGGTGCGAGCGTGCAGGCTGAGTAGGTCGACATCGTGCTTTTCGACCAGGTCGAGGATCGCATCGAAATGCTCGTCGCCGTCGAAGCCGATGCGCATTTTTACGGTAAACCGGCCATCAATGGCGTTGCGCAGGCAGCCGAGTACTTGGTCGATTTTTGCGGGCTCGCGCAGCAGGCCGCCACCGACGTTTTTCTTATACACCTTGGGTGCTGGGCAGCCCATATTGAGGTCGATGCCTGCGACCGGTAGTTTGCGCGCATCGATCTCAGCCACGGTGCGTTCCAAGTCGGGCAGGCTTTCACCTATTAGCTGGATGAAGACGGGCCGACCGGTGCCGTGCTGGCAGATGGAGTCGATCATCGGTTGATCGAGTGCGGAGTGCCCGTGCACGCGGAAAAATTCGGTAAATAACAGGTCCGGTGCGCCATACTTGCCCAGCAGTTGCATAAAGGGCAGGTTGGTAACGTCCTGCATCGGGGCAAGTGCGGTCCATGGCTGGCCGGAGATCAGTGCGTCTGGGAGTGGGGTGAGGGGCATGGGGATTTCCACGAAGGCGACTAAGGCACAGAGGATTTAAAGCGAAGCGGCAGTTTGGTTACGCCTGGCCTTCCTTGAGGATTTTTGCTAGGATCTCGGTCATGTCGTCTACGGCGTCGAGCACTTGGCGGGCTGCATAGAGTGGCTTTTGCGTGGTCAGCGCGAGTACGATCGAGTCGCTCGGGCGGGCGTCGATTTCGACGATCTTATGGCCGAGTTCGTTTTCCATCGAGATGATCAGCCGTGCAAAGAATGTGCCGTCCTGAACATCGTTGATGACCACGCGTTCGACTTCCGCACCCAAGCCGTCGAGCATAGTGACCATCAGGTCGTGGGTCATCGGCCGTTCGGCGTGCTCGCCATTGACGGCGCGCTGAATGGCCTCGCCGATGCCTCGATCCATATAAATGACAAAGGTCTTTTCGTCGCTCCCCAAGAATACTGCACATCCGTTAGATGTGGGCATGACTCCTTTTACGCTGACTGCGGCGACACTGTTATTCATAGAACTTAAGTATGTGCTGAAGCGGCATGGCTTCAAGTGTATAGGCGAATTGAAATTGTATTGAAAATAGTGTCGCACCGAACACGACCTCACCTAAAATAAAAGGCAGTGAATCAAAAAAGCCAGTCAACCAAGCCAAATCTGTATTTAGTCGGATTTATGGGCGTCGGTAAGTCCGCTATCGGGCGGCGTGTGGCACGTGAACTAGGTTATAAATTTATTGATTCCGATGAGTGTATCGAGCAGCAGGTCGGCCAGAAGATTCCGGCAATTTTCGCTGCGGAGGGCGAAGCGCGTTTTCGTGCCTACGAGCGTGCATTTATCGATTCCGGTCATCCGTCGGAAGGCTGCGTTGTTTCGTGTGGCGGAGGATTAGTGATTCAAGAAGGTATGCAAACGCTGCTCAAATCCAAAGGCGTTGTGGTGTGTTTGTTTGCGTCAGTGGAGAGTATTCTGGAACGCACCAGCCGTAATAAGAATCGTCCCCTGTTGAATGTGGAAGACCCTGAAACGCGTATCCGCCAACTGCTGGCTGAGCGTGAGCCGATTTATATGAAATCTGGAGCTTGTATTGCGACCGATGGGCGCACGATTCCCGAGGTGGTGCAGCACCTGTTGCGCACTTATCGCACCTGTGCGAAACGGGACAGACGCTAGTAGGTTCATCGCGCGGATGGTGCTGCTGAGTGGCTGCCGCTGTTGATGATCACAGACAGGAATGTCTATTTCAACTCGCTTTGCGGCTAACAGATAGGAATGTTCGTTTCACTTTACTGATGGATTGTGGTCGATGTTGAATCCCGCCTTGTCATCTGAGAAGGATTACCGCTTGATGGCGCAATGCCTGAAGACTCAAAAATTCGTTGTGGTGTCGTCGGCACCGGTTATCTCGGTCAACACCATGCTCGTATCTATTCCTCTCTGGAGCAGTGTGAGTTTGTCGGTATCGTCGAATCGGATGATGCGCGAGCAGCGGAAATGTGTGCCGCTCACAACTGCGAGCGTTTCGAGTCGCTCGACGCACTGGCTGCGGCTTGTGACGCGGTGAGCGTGGTTGTGCCGACCGATCATCACCGCAATGTCGCGGTGCCGCTACTCCAAGGGGGTTGTCACCTGCTGATTGAGAAACCGCTATGCACCAGCCTTGAAGAGGCCGAAGACATTCTGTCCGCCGCCAAAACCGCGGGGCGGATCGTCCAAGTCGGCCACATCGAGCACTACAACCCGGTCATGGGCTACCTGGAGAATGCGGTCAGCAAGCCGCAGTTTATCACTGCCGATCGCTTGGCTCCGTTTAATCCACGCGGCACGGAAGTCGGCGTGGTGCTGGACTTGATGATTCACGACCTTGGGGTGATTCTTGCGCTGGTGCGTTCGCCAGTGAAGCAGGTCGATGCCGTTGGTGTGAATGTGCTTTCCAATAGCGAAGACATTGCCAACGCGCGAATTACTTTCGAAAACGGCTGCGTGGCCAATGTGAACACCAGCCGCGTCAGTCTGAAGAAGGTGCGCGAGATTCGCGTCTTCCAGCCTGCGAACTATCTGTCGCTTGATTTTATGAATCAAAGCGGTCACTTTTTACGCAAAGAGGGGGCCGAACTGGTTCGTGAGGAAATTCCGATCGAGAAAGACGAGCCGCTCAAGCTGGAGCTGGTTTCCTTTCTCGAAGTCGTGAAGGACGCTGGTCAACCCAAGGTCGGTGCTGAGCTGGGTAAATCCGCGCTCGAACTGGCGATTCAAATTTCCGAATTGATCAAAGCTGGGCAATAAAGTCAGCGGTTTATAAGTGATGTCTGATCCATTACCAGCCCCCCTTGAATTTGCCGCGCCGCGTGACGGTCAGCCGGATTTACTCATCGTCGCAGGTGAGCATTCCGGTGACGAACATGCCGCGCAGTTGGTTGCCGACATGCGGGCAAAACAGCCGGACCTCAAAATTGCCTGTCTGGGCGGGGAAGAGCTTCAGGCTGTCGGCGCGCAATTGCTGTATGACCTGACCGCCGTCTCGGTCGTCGGTTTCGCTGAAGTGGTGCGGCACTACGGTTTCTTTAAAGCGCTGTTTGATCGCACCTTGGACTGGATTGAACGCTACCGCCCGAAGCATATCTGTTTTGTCGACTATCCCGGTTTTAATCTGCGTGTAGCCGAGCAACTGCTGGAACGCGGTCTGAGCCAAAAGGGCGGCGGCGAGATCGCCATCAGCTACTATATCGGCCCACAGGTCTGGGCCTGGAAAGCCAAGCGCCGCTTCAAAATGGCCCGCACCCTCGATCGCCTCGGTGTGATTTTTCCATTTGAAGTGGATTGCTTCGCCGATACCGAACTGCCGGTTGAATTTGTCGGTCATCCCTTTGTGCGTGAAAGCTACCAACAGCCGCTACGCTACGATGCCAGTGCTCCGGTGTTGTTGTTGCCCGGTAGTCGCACCGCGGCGGTGAGTCGTATTTTTCCTTTGTTGCTGAATGGATTCCGACAAGCGCAACAGTCCAAGCCTAGCCTGAAAGCGAAGGTCGTCTATCCGAGCCAACGCATTCGTGAAGTATTGGAATCGGTGCTGGAGCAGTATAGCGATTTGAAAACATCGATTGAGCTGGTGCCCAATGCGGAGAGCGGCATGCCGGCCAGTGCGGTGCTGATGAGCTCCGGTACGATGTCGCTCGCCTGCGCGTTGTCTGGAATTCCCGGAGCGATCGTGTATCGCCTCAACCCTTTGAGTTATTGGCTGGGGCGCATGCTGGTGAAGATCCCTTACATCGGGATTGCGAACCTGCTGCTCGAGCGTCCGCTGCACCCAGAGTTTATTCAAGGCGCGGCCAAGACGGACCATTTGGCCAAGCAAATTCTGCGTGCTTTGGATGACCCACGCGCGGCACAAGACGCTGCCGACGGCGCAGCTGAATTGCGCAAGCTGCTGAATGCCGGCAGCGATGCCAGTGCCGCTGAGTGGTTGTTGAGGACCTAAGAGATCGCCTTAGATGACCAGTCGTGACGAATTGGGAAAATGCCCGAAGTGCGGTCAAGCATTTGCCTGCTGTGTGCGACAGGGGGCGTTTGGCTGGTGAAGGTTGAAGCGCAACTGTTGCGCTGCCTACTGTTCAGTGGGGTGTGCTCGGTGGTGCTCAGTGCTTGCCGCTCGCCTGCGCTGCAGGAATCTCTCGATGCCGCATCCTCGCCGGCCCCTTCGACGACTGTCGGTGCAGTGATGCAGTGGTATGCGCCGCGGGTGACGAAGTCAGATTTGTGGCGAATGACGCTGCAGCATGGCGGCAAATTTTATGAACCTTGGCAGTATATGGGCAGCCAAGACGGCGAGCATTATCTGACGATCTATCCGTTTCTCGGCTTTCGCGAGGTGTATCGTATC
>DOCS01000070.1:0-1639 GCA_003503355.1 Opitutia bacterium | reverse complement strand
CCGATTCAAGTGAGCCCGATTCAACACGATGGCCTTGGCGGCGATGTGGAGGATCTGTTGATGCAGGAGGTGCTGATTCTGCAAGACGATTGAGCGGTCGGTCGTCGGAGTCCTTTAGCTGTTCGAGCGACTTTAAAGTGCGGCCTGTGCATCGTCGATCTGGCTGGCCAGCTACTTCGGACTGCGCGGGTGCTTAGTTCTCGACAATCGATTTCAGATAAATGCGGCCATTTTCTCTGTCAGTGAACTCGCCTTCGATTTGTGCTTCGTAACAACGATCAAGGATTTTTCCGAAAAGTGGGCCCGGTTTGACGCCGAGCTCGACTAAGTGGCGGCCGAGCATGATCGGCTGTGGTGCGCTGTCTTGAACCGCCAGTTCCGCTGCCTTTTTCAGTAACCAGGCACCTTCGGGGAAGTCATCGATCTCAATCGGCGGGCGTCCGCCCTTGTCGGCGAAGGCCACGCGGGTGAGGCGATCCACGCGCTTGACCCGCGCGGCGAGCCGGCGAATGGCGGAGTCGCCGGCACCGTCGCGGTACAGCGCGAGTGGGCGCATGTGCTGTTCCACCAGCGGCAGCACTTCTTCGAGAATTTTCTTCTGTCGGGTGAGTCGATTTAGAAACGAGCGTGCAAACGGGACGCCTTCGATGTCGTGGCGCGGGCTGCGGATTCGACCGTTTTCGTCGGTGTAACTAGTCGTCGGTTTGCCCATGTCGTGGCAGACGACTGCGAGGCCGACAATCAGGTCTTCCCATTGATCGCCGATGCGGTGACGGGCAAAGGTGTCGAGGCAGTGGCAGGTGTGCACCCACACATCACCTTCGGGGTGCCATTGCGGGTCTTGTTCGCAACCCACCAATGCTTCGAGTTCGGGAAAGTAGTGGAGCCATTCGCAGGCTTGTAAGAATTGTAGGCCCTTGGAGATGTGAAGGCCTTTTAGTAGGAGCTTCTTCCATTCTTCCCACAGGCGTTCGGCCGGCAAGTGTTCGGGAGAGAGTTCTCGGCAGAGCGCAATGGTTTCGGGGGCGGCTTCGAGATCGAAGCGGGCGATAAATTGCATGCCGCGCAGCACGCGCAGCGGATCCTCGCTAAAGGCCTCCGATACGTGGCGCAAGCGGCGCGCTTTGAGGTCGGTCACGCCGTGGTAGGGGTCTAGCAGTTGGCCGCTGAGTGGGTCAAAGCTGATCGCATTGATGGTGAAATCGCGGCGTGAGGCGGCGTCCTCTGGCGACATGCAAGGATCGCCCTCGACCACAAAGTCGGTGTGCTTGGGGCCGGTTTTCGATTCGCGGCGTGGCAGCGCGATGTCGATCTCGTGGCCTTTGACGATAAAGACGCCGAAGGCACGGCCGACGGTATCGAGCCGGAAATGCTTTTTCAGGGTGCGCTCCACTTGTTCGGCGCTGAGCCCGTAGACTTCCATATCTACATCCTTGGCAGGGATGCCGAGTAGACCGTCGCGCACGCAGCCGCCCACCAGTAGGGCGTGTCCACCCGCGGCTTGTAGCAGTTTGGCGACTTGTTCACACGCGGCGCGTTGGCGCGGAGAGATATTTTCTAGAATGTTCAAGCTGTAGGAGGGCATTGCGTTGGCGGGTCGTGACAGGCGGAGCCGTTGATTGCGCACGGCCGCGTTTCA
>DOCS01000213.1:9836-11047 GCA_003503355.1 Opitutia bacterium | reverse complement strand
AGCATTTTACGCAGCATCTCCTTCTCGCGATCCTTGAACAGCATCTCACCATTCACAGTGCGCGTCATACAATGATACACCGCAGAAGCACCACTCACCTTTATCCGCCGCCTTCTCATATAATACAACGAAAGCAATCAATGCAAAAAGTCCAACCGACCTACTACTTATAGCCTGACACTTGTATTGAACCTTAGCCACCGTAGAGATGGGGTCCATCCCAGCACCGCCGAGCCCATCGGTTCGGCCGTGACTGTAACACACGATCGGAGGTCAACCCGCTAGCGACACAGTAGTTCGTTGAAAAGAGCTTGCCCCCAAGAGTTTATAGACAGCAGCTGCATTCGCTCGATAGACTTGCATCTTCGGCGCACTCGGCCCTTGATCGCTGCATCGCTGATTTAACCACTAACACATCGCAGCCTGGTGCTGCTACCACCGAGACGACCCACTGGCCGGCACTGCTGCGTGGCTCTGTGCTGAGCAGCACGCAATCCAAACATGTGCAATACATCTCGCTGGCCGATCGCCGTGCGCAGGTTGTGATTACGATCAACGCCTTCCTCATCCCACTGGCGATTTCGGCCTATCAGCATGCGCAAATCCGCCTCGGCATCACTCTCTACGTCTTGGCCGCGGCACTGAGTATCTTTTTCGCGGTCATGTGCCTGATGCCAAAGCGCTACCAAACCGCCGCGGGGAGTAAATCAAACTTGCTGCATTTCTCCGGAATTTGGCAATACGACGAAGACACCTACAAGGCACTGATGCGCGAATCCTTAGAGAGCCGCAATACCATCACAGAGTTGATGATCTCGGACATTTATCACCTGAGCCATGATGTGCTACGGCCTAAATTTCAGTGGATGCGGCTGAGCTTCTACGCCTTCCTAGCCGCTCTAGCCAGCGCCCTGCTTTTCATCGCGCTACCACTCGCGCTGTAAATGCTCCGCACAAGGTGGCGTGCGGACCCACCCTTGGCACATCCCTTTCAACCTATTAGGCCAATAGATCTGTTCGCGGATAGGATCTCCTTATGGGGCAGCGAGAACTGATGAGTCAGCTGAATTGTCGGGCCAAGAGGTTCACTCCGCTCGACATTCATCGCAGACACACACCGCTGCGCCATTCTGTGCCTTATAGCGAAAATGACGCTCGGGGTCGGTTTTGTCGGTCGCCCCACACTGACGGCAGGTATGAAAGGCTTCGTT
>DOCS01000213.1:8416-9826 GCA_003503355.1 Opitutia bacterium | reverse complement strand
GAGTGGACCAATGCACCCCGAAAAAACAGGATAAAATTGAACAACGGCCCGAGGATCGCGATGCGGTCGCCCCATGACGGCGCGCCCAAGAAGGAAAAGGCCGTCAGCGCCACGGCCAACCACGCCAACCACTTCACCTTAACCGGCAAAATTAGCATGATCGCAAATTCGACATTGGGATTATTGACCGCAAAAGCGAGGAACACACTGAGGTAGAGAAAATCCGGAAAGATGACAATCGTCGCAGCCGGCGAGATCAACTGCCCAACGAATGCGGAAAGTACGGTAAACAGCACGCCACAGAGGAGATACACGTTAAACCGGAACGCACCCCAAGCCTCCTCCAGGGCGGAACTCATCATCCAGAACAGATACCAGAAAAAAGCCAGAAACAGCGCACTCAGTGCCGAGCCCGCAACATTCGGCGGTGAAATGATAAACGAAAAGACGCGCCAAAACTCTCCGGCAAATACCGCCTTCGGAATCAGCGGCAGCGTGCTGAATGAAATCTGTCCGCCAATGATCAGCGCATAGACGCACAATTGTGCGATAATAATATAAAGCACCACGTTCGGCACCGCCCAATGTCCAAAGCGCTTCTCCAGCTTGTCCAAAAAAGTCATGTCTTGTTTAACTTTTTAAAAGAAGAAATGCAGGATCAAATGCAGCACGATGCAAGAGGCCACGCCTGCGGCAAGATCATCCACCACACAGCCAAGGCCGCCGGGGAGATTCTGCAATTTTGAAATTCCAAATGGCTTGGCAATATCAAAGATCCGGAACAGCACGAAACCTGCAATCAACACTGGCCAGCCACCATGCTCCTGTATTAGGCCTTGCGGCCCGTTCATGCCGATAAAGACAAGCGGCACCGCAATCAGCTCATCGAGAATGATCATCCCAGGGTCACGCATTTGCAAACGCCGCTCAGCTGTGTCGCAAATCGCGACCGCTAGATACGTCAGCAGCAGCATGAACATGAGATAGCCTAGCGGCGTCGCATTGTGAAACAGCACGGCATACAGCCCGATGCCTGCCACACTGCCGACGGTGCCGGGGCCTTTTTTGACCAGCCCCAGCGGTCCAAGTGTCGCAAGATTCACCACGACTGGCGTCGAGATAAACTGTGTCCACGGAAAATAGCGTTGTATATTATTCACCTTTACCTTCGTCCTCCCCCGTAAATACAGACCAATACTTAGTCATATACTTCGTGCCGGACGAAACCGTTAACACGGCGGCCAAGACAAAGAAGATGACACCAAGCAAGTGCAGAATCCCATCAAAAGAATAGCCTGCAATCTCTGGAAACAAATTAGGGAAGTCCCGACGAATCGCGATAGCGAGAAGCAGCAGGATAGCAGACACCATTTGAAATACAGTTTTGTTCTTACCGGATTTCTCTGCGGC
>DOCS01000213.1:0-8387 GCA_003503355.1 Opitutia bacterium | reverse complement strand
CGGCTCAAGATCAGCAGCAGCAAAAACAGCGACCAAAGCCCTGGTAGCTCGCCGAGCACCAGCATGGTAATAAACAAGCCAACGATAAACACCTTGTCCGTCAGCGCATCCATCAACTTCCCGAAATTCGAGACGATCCCTTGCTTACGCGCAAAATAGCCATCTGCCCAATCAGTGATCGCACCCAGCACAAAGAGCACAAAGGCAGCCGTACTGGCACCCGTAACCGGCAGATAAAGCAGTGCGACCACTCCGAATATTATCGGAATGCGCGAAAGTGTGAGAAGATTCGGTAAGTTCACTTTGCATAGGCTGACGATTTCGAAGTCAGTGGGCTAGCTCAAAATGAACAAGATCAGTTCCGAGGTTTTCAAAGACAGCCGTCGCTGGCTCGGAACCGGCAACAGGCCGCGCAAACATCCATCCCGTATCGTGTTGATCCTCGACGCGTGATGACCACCGCGACCGAGAATGGTCGAGTGAGGCGAATGGCCTAAAACAAAGTAGCCGATGCAAGCATTCGCCATTGACGACGAGTTCCATCGGGCCAGACAGGGACTCCTAAAGGCACTCGCGCCCCATAGATGTGATCGCACCTTGGGTAAACACTGTTAAAAGTTGGACTTCTTAGGCAGGATGAACTGAATCCATTCTTTATACATGAAAACTGCAATCTATCCGGGCTCTTTCGATCCGATCACCAATGGCCACCTCGATGTCATCAACCGCGGACGGCACATCTTTGATAAAGTCGTGGTAGCCGTGGCGTGCAACGCAGCGAAGGATCCCCTCTTCACTACTGAAGAACGCGTCGAGCTGATCAAAGCGAATGTCCAAAATCGCCCCAACATCGAAGTCATTGCGTTTAATGGATTAATCGTCGATCTCGCTCAGGAACTCAATGCGGTCGCACTCATCCGCGGCATGCGTGCAGTATCTGATTTTGAGCATGAATTCCAAATGGCGCAAATGAATCGCCATCTCGACGATCAAATTGAGACGATCTTCCTAATGCCCAATGAGCGCTATTTTTTCACTAGCTCAAACCTAGTGAAACAGGTATTTCGTTTTACAGACCGTGAAAAGCACCTAATTCCGGCAAACGTACATGCCGCACTTTCCGATAAATTTGGGCACACCAAAGCAAAAGATGTCAGCTGAAACCGCACCACCCACCGATCCCGCACAAGGCAAACGAACGCTGGGAATCATCTTTCTAACACTGTTCATCGACCTAGTCGGGTTTTCGATCATTTTCCCGCTGTTTCCGGCGATGCTCGACTACTACCTGCCCGATGGAGCCGGCGATGGCAGCCTGCTAGGGCAATTGATCGCGCCGCTGTCCGCTTGGGCCGAGCGCAGTGGTGCGGAGGATCCGCGTTTCATGACGGCGGTGCTGTTTGGAGGCATCCTCGGGTCGCTCTACTCGATCTTACAATTTGTATGCGCCCCGCTGTGGGGGGCCTACTCGGACCGCGTCGGCCGCCGCAAAGTCCTGCTCATTACCATTGCAGGCTTAGCATTAAGCTATGCGGCGTGGTTTTTCGCAGCTTCCTTTTGGGTGCTAGTACTGGCACGCGTCGTGGGCGGCGCGATGGGCGGCAACCTCTCGGTAGCAACCGCCGCAGTCGCGGATACCACCACCCGGGAAAAACGCTCGAGTGGTCTGGCAATTATCGGCATCGCATTTGGACTCGGCTTTATTACAGGCCCTGGCATCGGCGGTTTGTTTGCCAAGATCAACCTGCTTGAGCACTTTCCGTCGCTGCAACAATTTGGGGTCAATCCATTTTCCGTACCGGCGCTGGTGAGCTTCCTGTTGGCGGTGTCGAATCTCCTGTGGGTGGCTCGCAGCTTCAAAGAAACACTGCCCATCGAAAAGCGCGGCAAGCCAGCACCTAAACGCAAGGGCATCCCCGTCTTCCGCATCTTCCAAAGCCCATCGCGGAACACACGCCGCACCAACCTGGTCTATCTATTCTACATGCTGGCCTTCAGCGGCATGGAGTTCACACTAACCTTTCTGGCGGTCGAACGTTTTCAATTCACCCCCGCCCAAAACGGCGGAATGTTCGTCTTTATCGGCTTTGTCTTGGTTCTGGTGCAAGGCGGCATCGTTCGCCGCTTGGCTAGTCCAGTTGGCGAAAAGCGCCTCGCAGTCGTGGGTATCGCTTGTGGGATTGGCGCATTCCTCGTCCTCTCCATCGCACTCAATCTGAGCCTATTCTTCGTAGCGCTGGCCATTATGGCGCTCTCGATCGGACTCGTATCCCCGACTCTCAGCGCGCTGGTGTCACTGTACACCAAAGAAGATGAGCAAGGAGCGGCACTCGGCGTGTTCCGTTCGGCCGGCTCACTGGCCCGCGCCATTGGTCCGCTCGTCGCAGCTTTTGTGTATTTTGCCTACGGCTCCAAAAGTACCTACCTGTTTGGCGCACTGATCGTAGTGGCACCGCTGCTGCTCGCATGGAACCTTCCCAAGCCAAGCAAACACAGTCCCGCACAGGCATCCGAACTAGAGAAACAGAATGCGTAGATTCGCATTCTGTAGTTGAAAAAAAAAACCAACTACACGACTGTACCTGCAATTTGATTGAGCGACGCAAATTGGTAGCGCTCAACACAAGTAACGACAAAATAACATACACTAATCGTACCATGCCAGTAGCAACACCCAAGCAATACGCAGCAATGCTCGACGCCGCCCAAAAGGGCAACTACGCTTACCCAGCAGTAAACGTCACATCGATCACAACGATCAATGCTGCGCTCAAGGCCTTCTCTGATGCAAAATCCGACGGCATTATTCAGGTTTCCACAGGTGGCGGTCAATTCGCTTCTGGTCTCGAAGTCGCGGACGCCGCTTTCGGTGCCATCGTTCTCGCCGAAGCAACCCACCTGCTAGCTGAGAAATACGACGTGCTCGTCGGCCTGCACACGGACCACTGCCACCCAGAGAAGGTGGAAGGTTTCCTCAAACCACTGCTCGAAGCGTCTCGCAAACGCATCGCCGAAGGCAAAGGCCCGCTGTTCCAATCACACATGTTCGACGGCTCGGTTGTCGACCTGTCAGAAAACCTTAAAATCTCCAAGGAGCTCCTGAAGGAGTGCGCCGAACTCGACATCATCCTCGAAGTCGAAGCAGGCTGCGTCGGCGGTGAAGAAGACGGTCACGACACATCCGGCCTCCCAGCTGAAAAGCTCTACACCACCCCCGAAGACATGGTCGAAGTGTACGAAGCGCTCCAGCCAATCGGCCGCTTCCTGTTCGCAGCGACCTTCGGCAACGTGCACGGCGCCTACAAGCCAGGTTCGGTGCAGTTGAAGCCCACTATTCTACGCGACGGCCAAAAGGCAGTGACCGACAAGCACGGTGATGCCGCGCTCATGGACCTCGTCTTCCACGGCGGTTCCGGTTCCGAGCTGAGCGACATCCGCGAAACACTTGGTTACGGTGTAGTGAAGATGAACATCGACACTGATACGCAATACGCATTCACACGTCCAATCGTCACACACATCTGCGGCAACATCGAAGGCGTGCTTAAGATCGACGGTGAAGTCGGCAACAAGAAGACTTACGACCCACGCGGCTACCTCAAGAAGGGCGAAGCCAGCATGGCAGCGCGTCTGGTTCAAGCGGCAGAAGATCTTTGCTCCAACGGCAAGACCATCTTCGGCACTGTCTAAGATCGCTTAAATTCTATTTCATTAGGCCGGACTTCGCTCAGCGAAGTCCGGCTTTTTTTTGCTTAAACGCCAACCCACCTGCCAACAAAGCATCACTTCCCGGCGGTTATTCAGCTGACAGTACTCGACTCTGAATGCCGGAATACGTCTAATACCCTGAAGTTCGATCGAATTCGCACTTGCCCATACCCATAAGCTAAGCTTAAAAATAGAAGGACCTTTCATTAACAGCACTTAACTTAAAGCGAATTAATATGAAGCGACTCTTTGCTCCCCTCGAAACGAATCCGGCTGAAACAAGAGCCGCCGTCTCCCCTGGCACAGTGACCAAGTTGTGCGAACTGGGGCTTACTGTGAGTGTCGAAGCCGGAGTCGGCCTCAAATCCGATTATCCCGACGCAGCGTACAAAGAAGCCGGAGCCGAAATTGTCGCGAATGCCGCCGCCGGTTACGCTCAAGCCGACATCGTCGCACGCGTCAACAAACCAACCCCGAAGGAATTGGAGCAACTCAAGCCCGACACGCTGCACATCAGCTTTCTCGATCCGTTCAATGAAAAGGAACTGATCGGCGATCTTGCCAAGCGCAATATCTCTGCCATCAGCATGGAAATGATCCCGCGCAGCACGCTGGCGCAGAAGATGGATGCCCTGTCCTCACAAGCCAACCTAGCTGGTTATGCCGCGGTAATCCTAGCCAGCGACCGCATGCGCAAGATCCTGCCGATGATGATGACCCCCTCTGGCACCATCTCACCGGCACGCTTCTTTATCATCGGCGTTGGAGTCGCCGGCCTGCAAGCCATAGCCACCGCCAAGCGCCTCGGCGCACGCGTGGAGGCCTTTGACACCCGCCCAGTGGTCGAAGAACAGGTCAAATCGCTCGGCGCTAAATTCATCAAAGTCGACCTCGGCGATACTGGGCAAACCGACCAAGGCTACGCCCAAGCGCTCACCTCCGAGCAGCTCGACAAGCAGCGCCTGGAAATGGCCAAGGCCTGCGCCCGCGCCGATGTCGTCATCACCACTGCGAAACTATTCGGCCGCAAAGCACCGCTAATCCTCAACCATGAAGTGCTCGAGCAAATGCAGCCCGGCAGCATTCTAATCGACCTAGCAGTCGAATCCGGCGGCAACGTCGAAGGCTCCAAGGTCGGCGAAGAAGTCGTTACCAACAACGGCGTGCGCATCATCGGCCCCGAAAACCTCGAAGGCTACTATTCAAAGGACGCCACGCTCATGCTAGCCTCCAATTTCTACAACCTGATCGAACACTTCTGGGACGCCGAGGCGAAGGACTTTCAATACAAAGAAGACGACGAAATCCTCAACGGTTGCCTGATCACTAAAGACGGCACAATCGTCCACGAGCGCTTTAAGAACGTCGAACGCTGAATGTTCGAACTTTCAACATTGAATCAACCATCCATTCGAAGTTCAGCGTTCGATGTTGAATATTCGAAGTTCCCAACATTCCTAATTTCTCATTCCTAATTCTTAATTCACAATGGAACTCATACTCTTACTCTTCATCTTTGTGCTCGCGGCCTTCCTCGGATTTGAGCTCATCGCAAAAGTCCCCTCGCAGTTACATACGCCACTAATGTCCGGCTCGAACGCGATCTCAGGGATCACCGTGGTCGGAGCCATCCTCGCGGTTAATACCAGCGCGGACAGCCTCTCCACTTGGCTCGGCTTCGCTGCCATCGTGCTAGCCACGATCAACGTGGTCGGCGGCTACATGGTCACCGACCGCATGCTCGGCATGTTTAAAAAGAAGAAATAGCAGATCACGCATCACGTATCCCTTAGCCCGCATCTTAAATGGAAACTTTCGTTAATCTCTCCTACATCGCCGCTGCGATCCTCTTTGTGTTCGGCATCAAAATGCTGGGCAACGCCAGCACCGCTCGCCGCGGCAATACGCTCTCCTCGATCGGCATGGCGCTTGCGGTGATTGTCACCCTCCTAGGTCAAGGACTGGACTATAAACTGGTACTGGGCGGTCTAGCCGTCGGCTCCGCGATCGGCTTTGTCGCCGCCAAACGCGTGCAAATGACCGGCATGCCCGAACTCGTGGCGCTGTTTAACGGATTCGGCGGCCTCGCCTCACTGCTGGTTGGCTGGGCAGAGTATCAACGTGCCGCCAGCGCAACACTAGCCGAGCTCAACCTCACTGCGCCGGTTAACACATTCACCGCGTCCGTCATCGTACTGGCGATCCTCATCGGCGGCATCACCTTTACCGGCTCCATCTATGCTTGGGGCAAACTCTCCGGCAAGCTTGGCGGCAGCGCCCTCACCTTCCCGGGGCAGAAAGCCTTCAACGCCCTGCTAGCACTCGGCATCATTGCCACTGGCGTGATCTTCAGCGTGGCACCCACAGCTGAACTGGCCTACCCGATGCTCATCGCCGTGATCGTACTTGCCCTGTTGCTCGGTATCTTCGCGGTAATGCCGATCGGCGGCGGCGATATGCCTGTGGTCATTTCATTACTCAATTCCTGCTCGGGCCTCGCCGCCTGTGCCGCGGGCTTCGTCATCACCAACAACGTGCTGGTGGTTGCGGGCTGCCTGGTCGGTGCGTCTGGCTTGATTCTGACTGTGATCATGTGCAAGGCGATGAACCGCACACTCGTAAACGTGCTCTTCTCCGGCTTCGGCTCCAAAACCCAGGCCGCCGGCAGTCAAAGCACGGGCGAACTCAAACCAATCTCAGCTGCAGATGCTTACTACATCCTCGAAGCGGCGAAAAACGTCATCGTGATTCCAGGCTATGGCATGGCAGTCGCTCAGGCGCAACATGCCGTCAAGGAACTCGCCGAACTGTTGGAAAACAACGATTGTGAAGTACGCTTCGCCATTCACCCGGTCGCGGGACGCATGCCGGGACACATGAACGTGCTGCTGGCGGAAGCGGATGTGCCCTACGAGCAACTGGTTGAAATGGACGACGTCAACCCGACCATCGAAATGGTCGATGTGGCAATAGTGATTGGCGCCAATGACGTGGTCAATCCGGCCGCCGCAGATGACCCGACCAGCCCGATTTACGGCATGCCGATCATTGAAGCGCACAAGGCGAAAACTACCTTCTGCCTCAAGCGCGGCAAGGGCGCTGGCTTCTCGGGCTTGGAGAATGCGCTCTTCACAGCACCGAATTCGCGCATGCTCTACGGCGATGCCAAGGCCACGGTTACCGGCCTCGTCACTCAGTTCAAAGACAGCTAAACGCACTGCGATGCGAGTGATCGGTTCGCTCGAAAAAACGGCAGCCTGCCACCCAACGTAGCAGGCGGCCTAAATCCCCTCATTACGCAAGAAAGCCGAGCTGCCGATCAAACGGTGGCTCGGCAGACTCGCATCGGCTGCTGCCAAATTCGTCCGCGCGCGGCGGCTATTCAAGGCCCAATTTCTGACGACCGGCATCCGAGATCATGTGCGGTGTCCACGGCGGATCCCAGACGATATCGACTTGCGCACCAGATACTGCTTTGAGCGCTTCAATGCGTGTCTTCGCATCATCTGCAATCACCGGTCCCATCCCGCAGCCTTGTGCGGTCAGCGTCATCTTGACATTAATCGCATGCTTGCCATCCGCATCAGCCGCGGCGACCTGCATATCGTAAATGAGGCCGAGATCGACGATGTTGACCGGAATTTCCGGATCAAAGCAGCTCTTCATCGCCTCCCACACCTGCTCTTCACTGAAGGGCGCATCGCTTTGGTCCGCCTCAGCGGCAGCAGCGACAGCCTTCAATTCAGTTTGGGCGGCGACTCCCAACGCATCCCAGTCCTTACTGGAGAGACGAAAAAGCCCGGAGTCCGTCCGTATCGTGACGGTCCCGCCAAGTGCTTGCGAAATGATTGCACGCGTCCCAGCGACCAACACCTGCTCCTCCCCCGCGGGAATCACAGTCGCGGTTGTATCACGCACCAAGGTTAACTCTTCGTTAAAATTCATATCAGCAAAATCAGCCACTTCCTCGCGCATGTCAATGCACGTGATATGGCGTGGCTTTTTATCTCTGAACGTCCGCTACGTCGTTGATTCGCCGATGCACGCCACTGGCGGGCCGCGGGTCCTTGCCCAAAGAAGCGGATGAGCCATTCGGCGGAATATCCTTGAAGATCACAAAGCTCTGAGTCTTAAAATTTCACTATGGCTAAAGTAATTATTATAGGTGCAGGTGGTGTCGGAAACGTAGTCGCACACAAGTGCGCTCAACTGCCGGAAATCTTTCACGAAATCGTTCTCGCCTCGCGTACCGTCTCGAAGTGCGAAGCGATTGCCGCGGATGTGGCGGCGAAACAGGGACGCACGCTCAAAACCGCCGCAATCGACGCGGATGACGTCGCAGCCACAACCGAGTTTCTCAAAGCAGAACAACCTGACCTCGTCATCAACGTCGCCTTGCCCTATCAGGATCTCCCTCTGATGGATGCATGCCTGGCAGCCGGCGTCGACTATCTGGACACAGCTAACTACGAACCACTCGATGAAGCGAAATTTGAGTACAAGTGGCAGTGGGACTATCAGGACCGCTTCAAAGAGGCGGGACTCACCGCGTTGCTTGGATCCGGGTTTGACCCAGGTGTGACCAACATGTTCTGCGCCTATGCACAGAAGCACCTGTTCGACGAAATCGAGACGATTGACATTCTTGACGCCAATGCCGGTGATCACGGCCACCACTT
>DOCS01000089.1 GCA_003503355.1 Opitutia bacterium | reverse complement strand
TCGGTGCCATCGTGCGTATCGAAAATCTGGATGCGCAGTGCACTTTTCTCGTCGGACTCTGCGATGCCAAACCCCAGTCGCTCCAAGGCGCGGCGCGTCCAAATTGCGTACAAGCCCTCGCCGTGAATGTGTGCCTTGAGGCAGGGATGCGGGTGTGTGCGGAAAGCACCGCGTTCGGCGTCCCAGTCTAAATTTTCATTGGCAAACACACGGGCGAACGTGCCGCTCATCGCCAGTTGCTCGGGGTAGCCTTGGATCAATTGCCCCTCGGCTGTGATAATCCACAGCCGATCTGCGAAACGGAGCGCCAGGTCCAAGTCGTGGGTCGAGAGTAGTAGTCCCATCTGTTCGCGGTGTGCAAGGGTGCGCAGGATGCTCATCAACTCGACGCGGCGCGGCAGGTCGAGGAAGGCAGTGGGCTCGTCGAGTAGCATCACTTTGGCTTCTTGCGCTAGTGCCCGGGCGATCGATATTTTTTGCCGTTCGCCGTCGCTCAATTCTGCGATTTGACGCGCTTCGAGGCCTTGTGCGCCGACCGCTGCAAAGGCCCAGGCGATGCGTGCTTTGTCGCTGTGGTTGAGTCCGCCCAGCCATCCCGAATAGGGGTGGCGGCCGAGTGCGACCAGCGAGTAGGCATCCATCATGCCAAGCGGCAGCGCTTCGGTCAGCACTACGCTAATCATGCGCGCGCGCTCCCGCGGCTCAATGCTGTGAAAGGACTGATCTTGAAGTTTAAGGGCGCCGCTGAGGGGTGCTTGCATGCCCGCGAGTGTGCGGATCAGGGTGGATTTGCCGGCGCCATTCGGCCCCAGCAGACAAACGAATTCGCCCGCATTGAGTGCGAGTTCGAGTTTTTCGGCCACACAGGTGTTCTGGCCCTTGACGCTGTAGCCAATGCTCAGATTGGTCGCTGTGAGATGTTTGGTCTGGAGTGCGGGAGTCATCCGAACAGTCGTTTGAGGTTTCGCTGTTTAATCAGCGCGGCGATAATCACCGGCGCACCGATCAGTGCGGTAATGGCATTGAGTGGCAGGGATACGTCGAGACCGGGGCCGCGGGCGATGAAGTCGGAACTGAGCGAGAGTAGCGCGCCGACCAGTATCGAGGCGGGAATTAACACGCGGTGGCAGCTGGTGTGGAACAAATAACGGCTTAAGTGCGGCGCGGCGATGCCAAGAAAGCCGATCGGCCCGCAGAATCCGGTGACTGTGCCGGCTAGTACCGATGCGGCCAACAGGATGGTGATGCGTGCGCGTTGTGTGCGTGTGCCTACGCTTTCGGCATAGCGCTCGCCGAGGAGCAACGCATCCAGTGGTTTGACGAACAGGAGACTGATTGCCAGTGCCGCAATGATCGCAGGGGCAAAGGCGCGCATCTGTGCCCAACTGACGTTGCCGTAATCGCCAAACGACCAGCTGAGGAAGGACTGTAGGCGCTCGGCCATGCTGAAATACATTAGAATGCTGACCAGGGCGCCGACCGTATAGCTGATCATCAATCCGATAATCAGCACGGACATGATGTCTACCTTGCGAGAGAGCACGAGTACGGTAAAGAGTGTGGCCGCTGCGCCGCCGGTGGAGGCGAGGATCAGAAATATTTGCCCAGACAAGCCGAGCCCTGCGGTGAGGCTGAGCCCTGTCGGTGCCAGTGCCAGCAGCACGATCGCGACGCCGAGGCTGGCCCCGGAGTTGACGCCTAGGACAAAGGGGTCGGCCAAGGGGTTACGGAAAATCGTTTGCATCATTAGTCCCGCAGTGGCGAGCGCAGCGCCGGCGAGAATAGAGGTCAAGATGCGGGGCAGGCGAAAGTCGATGACGATTTGTTGCAGCACAGGGTCGATGTCTGGTGCGCCGACGAGGGCTTTCAGGACGACTTCCAAGCTGAGCGGGGTCGAGCCAATGCAGGCGCTCAGCCCTGCGAGCAGTAACAGCGCGAAGCCCAGTGCGCAGAACAATAGTGCGCTGCGGCGCGGAGGATAAGTTGGAACTGCAGTGGACATCACTTTTAAAAGGGCAACTGAAACGTGGAACTACGCGACCGTCCAGTATCTATCTGTGCATCGCCGTCACCCGCGAGTTATTTCAACTGCTCGTAATAGATGAATTCCGAGTCCGGCATGAGTTCGGGGTGGAAGACTTTGATCAAATCGGCCAGCACATCGTCCGGCTGCACCATGCCCTTTTCCCAGATTGGATTCGCTCCGCTGGCACTGCGCTGCTTGGTATTGTTAAACACATACCCGCTTTGAGCAGCGTGGAATTTACTAAAGCGTGCGTCGGCCGCGTACAGTTCGTTACGGCTCTGATAGAAGCTCGGGTTGATCCAAATGTCGGCATGGGCGGCTTTGAGGAACACGCGTTCGGTGTCGAGCGGGATCGCACCGCTACTAGCCGTATCGGACCACAGGTAATGGCCGCCGGCGTCGCGGATGGCCTGGGCGGTGTAGCTCTCGCCACCGGCCATATGCCATGCGCCGGAATACGGTGCCCCACAAAAAACAGTGGGGGGGTGTTGCACTTGCTGTACCGTGTGGCGCAGCGTTTCGTAGCGTGCGGCGATCGTGTCGAAGCGGTCTGTGGCTTGCGCGTCGGCGTCGAAAAAGGCGGCGATGAATTTGATCCATTCGGAGCGGGCAAGGGGGTGTTGTTCCATGTAGCCAGCTGAGAGCACCACGGGCAGGCCCGAGCGTGCGAGTTTCGCGGAGATATCGAAAGCGGGGTCGCCGCTGATACTGGTCAAAATGAGATCTGGCTGTAACAGCAGCATGCGCTCGATGTTGAGTGCGGCGCCGCTTTGTACCGTTTGGATGGAGCCGTCCTCGATCGCAGCACGCACGTCTGCGTTGCTAATGTAGTTGGCTGTCGCCGCGCCAATGATTGTGTCGAGTTTGCCGAGTGCCTCCAGGTAGCCGATGTAGACGGTTTCCATCGCCACCACGCGCTCGACTGGCGTACGAATGACTGGAATGTCCGCGGGCAAATCGGGTAGTGGCGCGTCCTTGGGGACCAGTGCATATTGATGCGTGGCGGTCGATCTGTGTTGGTTACGAATCGTGGCGATACGATGCGTGGCGAAATGTGTGATCTCGAAGTTTTTCGCGTAGCGCGGTGAGTGCGTGGTGCCGGTTGCGGCGGGCTGCGCTTCGGCGATCAGGCAAGCTGCGACGCTCAGGGCTAGGCACGCAAGGTATTTGTAGGATTTGAGCATGGGCATCAGTCGGTCGTAATTGAAACGCTAGGCAATCGCGCACGCGGGGCAATAGAGATCCTTTTCGTGGGCGAGGGAGATCGTGGGTGGATTTCTTATCAGTTATCTATCTGCCTTTACCAAGGCGCGTTTGTTGGCGCGATGTAAGAAATGGAACAATGATGACCTCATGGCTTGCGGATTATCTAAAAATAGAGCCAATTATAGAAACCTTATGTCGAATTCAACGCATCCGCACGATTGGTCTGAAGCTGCGCGCATGTTGCATGCGCGGCTAGGGGGGCGCTGCCTGCATTCGGATGTTCGCGAGCTGTTGGCGGGGCCGCTCTGTACCCGCGTGTTGGTCGCCTGTTCGGGTGGGGCGGATTCGGTCTTCATGTTATGTCAGCTGTGGGCGCAAGCGGAAGTCCTGGGGATCGAGCTGGTGGTGGCGCATTACAATCATCGATGGCGTGGCGAGGACTCGGCGTTGGATGCCAAATTTGTGCGGGAGTTAGCGCGGCGGCTCGATTGTGAGTTCGTGACTGCGGAGCGGCCGGATAACGAAGCGGCGTTTACGGAGACGACCGCGCGGGCCTTGCGTTTGGAATTTCTACGCACGGCTGCGAACGCGCATGGCTGCGGTTGTATCGCGTTTGGCCATCAGCAGGATGATATTTTAGAGACGCAGTTGCAGCGCTTGGCACGTGGCAGCGGGGCAGATGGCTTGGCAGCACCGCGGCCCATTCATCGGTTTGAGGCCTATCCGACGCATGTCCGGCCAGTGCTGCATTTGCGTGCCGGTGATATTCGAATGGCCTTGAATGCTTGTGAGATTCCTTGGCGCGAAGATAGCTCCAATGACGATATGGGAATTTCTCGCAATGCGCTGCGCCGTCGTGTGATTCCGGATTTAATGGATGCGCTGGCGCGGGATGTTTCGGCGGGGGCGGCGCGCTCACGGTTTTTATTGGAAGAAGATGCGACGGCGTTGGATTTCTTGGCTCGGGAGCATTTACCGGAGGCTTTCAAGGCGAGTGCGGCGCTGGATCGCAAGGCGCTGCGGGCTGCGCCGCGGGGACTCACCCGGCGGGCGTTGTCTGCATGGCTGAGTGCGCACGATTTGATTCAATCGGTTAGCGCGCCGGCTATGGATTTACTGATGGATGCGGTCTATGACGGCAAGCGTAAGAACCGTTTGAGCGCGGGTGCGGTGTATCTGGTGCTGGACGATCGTTCGGTGAAGTTCGAAGCAGTTCGCGATTCGCGCGGCGGACCGACTGTGGAACCGTGTTTTATTGAGGGCGGCGAGTCTGTGATTCTTTCGACCGGAGCCTTGCTGGAGACGGAGGTGATTGAGTTGAATGACGCCTTGCGCAGCGATATCTTGACCGGCGGGGTCGACGAGAAGCAGCAAGCCTATATTGCGGTCGAAGAAGGGCAGGCCTTTGAAGTGCGTGGCTGGCAGCCAGGGGATCGTTTTCGCCCGATTGGGGCTCCGGGCAGAAAGAAGTTAAAAGATTGGTTTATTGACCGTCGTATCCCCGTGAAGGAACGAAAGTTGCTGCCTGTTGTCCTCTCAAGCGAAGGTGAGATCATTTGGGTGCCGGGGCTTCCCCCTGCGGATGTGCTGAAAATCAGTGCCGCAACGAAGCAGGCTCTTAGATTGACTTACGAACACAGAAACCCACTTTGACGAGCAAATGTCAGTACAGCAAAATACGCCGCAGAAAAAAGATCCCGGTAACGACGGTCAGCCCGAGCGCTTTAAGCCTAAAGTTCTCTTAATTTGGTTGGTCATAATTTCTGCCATTGTCGCACTTTGGTTCGCTCAACCGAGCACTGGAGCGAATCTAGTGCGGCTCACGATCAGTGAGCTGGTGCAAGCAGTGAAAGATGGTGAAATCGAGAAGGGGGCAGGCGTCATGAAGCCGGATCCTTCACTCGGTGACGGCGGTACAATCATTACTGGGAAGATGAATAATCCGAACTATGATGTGAATCTCTCGGATGCGAATGTGGCGGCGAAGGTCAACTTCTCGGCTGAGGGCCGCTTGACTGAGGAGGATTTCCTTCTGGTTCGTGAAGTGCTGCAAGAGCGCCGCCGGAGTACCGCATTTCAAGATATCCTGATCAGCTTCCTTCCCTTCTTGTTGATTATCGGACTGCTTTATTTCCTCTTCGTGCGTCAATTGAAGAGTGCCGGTCGCGGTGCGATGAGCTTTGGTAAAAGTAAGGCCAAGATGCTGACCCGCGACAAAGACGCGCTAACTTTTAAGGATGTCGCAGGCTGCGACGAGGCGAAGGAAGAAGTCAGCGAAGTGGTCGACTTCCTGAAGGATCCGAAGAAATTCCAGCGCATTGGCGGTCGCATTCCGAAGGGCGTGCTGATGATGGGCCCTCCGGGCACCGGTAAGACGCTGCTCGCTAAGGCGGTGGCCGGTGAGGCAGATGTGCCGTTTTTCTCGATCAGTGGTTCTGACTTCGTCGAAATGTTTGTCGGTGTCGGAGCCGCGCGTGTGCGCGATATGTTTGAGCAGGGCCGCAAGAACGCCCCGTGTATCGTCTTTATTGATGAAATTGATGCGGTCGGGCGCCAACGTGGCGCGGGCGTCGGCGGCGGCAATGACGAGCGTGAACAGACGCTGAATTCGCTGTTGGTTGAGATGGATGGTTTCGATGGGCATGAAGGGGTGATTATTATCGCTGCGACCAATCGCCCAGACGTACTGGATTCCGCTTTGCTGCGCCCCGGTCGTTTTGACCGACAGGTGACGATTGATTTGCCGGATCTCAACGGACGTCACGAAATTTTGCTGGTGCATGCTAAGAAGATTGCTCTCTCCGATGAGGTGAATCTCGAGCACGTAGCGCGCAATACGCCCGGATTTTCCGGTGCGGATTTGTCCAACCTGCTCAATGAAGGTGCCTTGATCGCNNGGTCGTGAACGCCGCAAGTTGATGGATGATGAAGACCGCAAGATCACCGCGTATCACGAAGCGGGGCATGCCCTGGTGCAGGCGGTGGTGGATGACGGTCACATGCCGGTTCATAAAGTTACGATTATTCCTCGTGGTCAGAGCCTCGGTTCAACCATGTTCATGCCCAAGAAGGATTTGTTGAACCACTCAAAGCGCCGCCTACTGAATCAGATTTGTTGTGGTATGGGTGGCCGTTCGGCGGAAGAGATCGTGATGGGCGACATCACCAGCGGTGCTTCCGGTGATATTCGTATGGTCACGACCACCGCACGCCACATGGTGTGTGATTGGGGCATGACCGAGTTGGGGCCGATTGCTTACGGCGAAAGTCAGAGTCACGCTTACATGGGCACGGTTGGTGCCGGCGCGAAAAACTACAGCGAAGAAACGGCTCAGAAGATTGATCAGGTGATTCACGACATCGTACAGGAACAGTACATTCGTTCCCTGCAAATATTGAATGAACACCGTGCCGCACTCGATACCATGGCAGAGGCCTTGCTGGAGCACGAGACGATCGATGGTAATCACGTGAATGAGATCCTCGAGTTTGGCGAGATGCGCTCACCAATTATCAAGCGGGTGATTGCTGAGCCTGAGCCCGAACCTGATGCCGTTGACGACGAGACGGAGTCGCAGGCGGAAGAAGATGACGATAAGGGCGATCTTTCCGGAGAGGAAGCACCCGCGCCATCGCCCGCCTAGTACGCTTTGGGTCGGTTGACTTTCAAAAGGCTGCTTCCGTTTGTGGAAGCAGCCTTTTTGTTGGGGGTGCTGGGCTGTTTGCCCTCACTTAAAAGGCTGTTTTCAGATTCAGGGGGAGCGCAGTGGGCGGCGTTGCGTGCCAGTCTGTTAGGCATGAGTTAGTTTGCTGTGCCCGAAGTTATGTGTGCCGGTGCGCATTTCTGGATGCCCGATCCACCAGTGTAAATATCCGGTCGATTGGATCCTTCTGCTTAGCCGCTTTGTGGCCTTTGACTTTTACTAATTGAACATTCAGTCGGTCGTATAGACGGAAAAAGGCCTGATACAGCTCTGCATTCCGCAGGGGCAGCCCTTTTTGCGAGTGGTAGTCATGTGCTTCAAAGCGGGACCGTCGGCCAGGTAGGCTGATGATGTTTTGAGAATCCGTGTAAACGATCACTGCAGCGTCGGATGTCGGGAGGTCGGACAGTGCCCACAGGAGGGTCTGCAATTCCATTTTAGTAGAAGAGGTGTCGGTGAATTTGCGCACAACAACCCGGGGTTTGAGAGTCGCAGGGGCGTATGCCAACTCATGCTCCGAGAGCGCAAGGGCGGCGCCGTATCCAATCCCTGACTGCGTGTGTACGCTGCCATCGGTGAAGATTAAACGGTGACTCATGAGGATACGTGCCTAGGCCATTAGGAAGCCGCAGGCGCCACAACTGAGGACCACCAGCCAGACGGGTGTTTTGAAGCGGGTCAGGGCGAGCAAGGCGACGATTGCTAGAAGGATGTCTGGCCAGCGTTGAATGCCGTGCGACCAGACGGGGTGAATGAATGCCGCGAGGAGCAGGCCGACGACGGCTGCATTGGCGCCGGTGAGCCCCGCTTGCGCCCATGTTTGGTTGCGGAATTGATTCCACAACGGCAGCAGCCCGATCAGCAGCAACATGCCGGGCAGAAAGATGGCGAGCAGAGCGCCGATGCCTCCGATCCATTGGGGCGTCGTTGTCTGGCTGGCCGTACCTAAAAAGGCGGACAAGGTGAATAGCGGACCGGGCAGTGCTTGCGCGCCGCTGTAGCCAGCGAGGAAATGACTCTCCGACAGCAGGCCGCTCGGTACCACGCTGTCATGCAACAGCGGCAGGACCACATGGCCACCGCCAAAGACCATGGCGCCGGCGCGATAGTGCATCGCAAACAGAGCTCCAGGTGCGTCGGGTGGCGTGAGCAGTGACAAGAGGAGCAGCATGCCGAAGCCGCTGAGTGCGAGCAGCATGGTGCGACGGCTGGCTAGATGCTCGCTGCCGTGCAAGGCCGGCTTGTCTTGAATCGAATTTCGAAACAGCGCGTTGCCGATTCCCATGCCAAGTAAAATGACGCCGATCTGCATGTATGCATTGGCGATCAGCATGACTAGTGCGGCGCTGACTAGGGCGATTAAGATGCGTGGCCCGTCCGGGCAGAGCTTTTTGCCGAGGTCGAGCACTGCCTTTGCGACCACTGCGACAGCGGCAATCAGCAACCCGTGGATCAATGGGCTGGAGCCATCGCCGATCGCCGTGAGTCCGTAGGCGAACGCGATCATCAGTAATGCGGATGGCAGCGTGAACCCGAGCCATGCCACGCAGGCACCAAGCAGTCCGCCGCGGTGCCAACCGATGGCAAAGCCCAACTGGCTGCTCGAGGGCCCTGGGACAAATTGGCAGAGCGCAAGGAGCTCCGCGTAGTGTGCTTCGCTCAACCATTGGCGTCGGTTGACAAATGCTTCCTTGAAAAAGCCCATGTGCGCAGCCGGTCCACCGAAGGATAGGCAGCCGAGGCGAAGGTAAATGAGGAAAATTCCAAATAAACTGGTTTGGTTCGTGGTCATGGAACGTATCAAATTTTGTGTGAATCGCAGGGCGATGTGTGGGACAAGTTTGTGCACCTCAAAGTCTGTATGGCAACAACGCGCGATTCTTCGGAGTGATCGCTTAAAGTGAAGGTTGAATTTTCAGCAGATGGTGCACAGTGTCGCGCGCATGGACATCGAGACTTTCCCAAATCCGAATCAAGCGCGCAACTACACCATCCAGCATATTCAGGAGGAGTTTACTTCCACTTGCCCGATGACTGGCCACCCGGACTATGCGACAGTGGTTTTCAGTTATGTGCCTAACGAAATTTGCATCGAGTTAAAGGCGATGAAGCTCTATCTGCACGACTTTAGGAACAAGGGTATTTTCTTTGAAGCCGCGACCAACAAGATTTTTGAAGATTTGTTTGAGGTGACCAAGCCACGCTGGGCGCGTCTCGAGACGATCTGGCGCGGGCGCGGCGGTATTCGCTCCAACGTGGTGGTGGAAGCGGCAGAGGACGGCTATGACGGTCCGAAGACCGTGCCCTTTGCTAGCTAGTAAGCGTTCGAGCGGCGAAGTGAAGTAGGCAGGAATGCCTATCTCAGTTCTAATCAGGCGACCTCGAAGGTCGCCTGGATCTCGACGGTCGTGTCTTTGGGCAATCCGGTGACTGCCACCGCTGCGCGCGTATGGCGACCGCGTTCGCCGAGAATTTCGACCATGGTGTTGGATGCCCCGTTGATCACTGCGGGGCTATCGGCAAAGCCGGGCACGCCGTTGACGAAGCCATTCAGTTGCACCACGCGGGACACCTGATCGAGGTCGCCCAGGTGCTTTTTGGCGACGGCGAGTAAGTTGAGTGCGCATACGCGGGCGGCGGCTTGACCGTAGGCAATGTCACGGGTTTCGCCGATCTTTCCGGTGTGAGTCATCTCGCCGTTAACTAGGCAGATTGCTCCGGAAATATACAGAAGGTTGCCGACTTGCATGGCGGCGACGTAGTTGCCCGCGGGTGCGGGGGCTGCAGGCAGTTCGATGCCGAGTTCGGCGAGGCGCTGGTCAGTGGTCATAGCTATGTTGTTGGTCGGAAGTTGTTGTTGGGAGCAGCAGGCGGGAGGATGGCATCGCAGGATGTTTAACTTTCAGCCTGATACGGGGTCTCGCCTTCGGAGCGGGCGATCACGACTGCGCCGACGGTGTCGCTGAAAACATTCACGGAAGTGCGGCACATATCGAGAATGCGGTCGGTGACCCAGACGACGCCGATGGCTTCGACGGGCAGGCCGACTGCGGGTAGGATGACCGAAATCGCGACCAAGCTGGCCGCGGGGATCCCGGCGACGCCGATGCTGGTGGTCAGCGCAAGCACGACGACGAGCAGTTGTTGGCCAAAGTCGAGAGCGATGCCGCCGGCGGAGGCGTAGAGCTGGGCGATGAAGATGACCACCACGCATTCGTACAGCGCGGTGCCATCCATGTTGACCGTGGCGCCGAGTGGTAGCGTAAAGGAGCAGGTTTTGTTGGAGATGCCGGCTTTGTTTTCAACCGTGTCGAGGGTGAGCGGCAGTGTGGCGGATGAACTTGCAGTGGAAAATGCGGTCAGCAGCACAGGGGCCATGCCCTCGTAGTGTTTGCGTGGGCTGATTTTGCCAATGAATTTGAGTGCCAGCCCCATGCTGACAAAAAAGTGGAGGACCAGCGCCAATAGCACGGTCAGGAAGAACATTAGGATCGCGCCGAAGAGGTCCTTGAAGGGGGCGTGCAGGAGCACTGGAGTGACCAAGCCGAACACGCCGATCGGGGCGAAGCGAATGATGAAGTCGGTGAGCATCAGCATGACCTTTTGTGCGCTGTCCCAGAAGGCCTGCTGCGTTTGTCGCATCGCTGGATCGAGCTTGCCGATGAACACCCCAAAGAGAATGGAGAAGGTGATGACGCCCAGCAGTTGGCCGTTGTTACTGGCGGCATTGACCACATTGGAGGGGAACATGCGCAGGAAGATGTCGATCAGGTCGCTGCTGCCACGGCCTGCCACCTTGGCGAGCAGCCCCTCGCTGGAGGCGCTTTCGCTCGCGCTGCCCAGCATCGCAGTCGCGGTTTCGGCGTCAATCCGGCCGGGACCGATAAGGTTGACGGCAATGAGCCCAATGACGACTGCAACCGTGCCGCTGAAAGTGTAATACAGGAAGGTTTTAAAACCCATGCGGCCGACACCTTTTTCGGCGCCTAGGTGCATGACCCCACTGATGATGGAAGCGACAATGAGCGGCACGATGACCATCTTCAGCGCATTCATGAAGAGCTTGCCGAAGAACAGGCAGAAGCTTTCAAAAGTGGCGGCGAAATTGCCGCCCGAGGCAGGCAGGATGAGCAGGCCGAAGAGTGCGGCCAGGCCGAGGGAGAGTAGTATCTGCCAGTGCAGTTTCCAGCGAAGAGGGTTCATCGGAGTGGGGTTATTTCAGTTTGTGTGCGAGGCGTTGCCAGTGCTCAATTGGTAGTTCTTCAGGCCGAACAGTTGGTTTGACGCCTGATTCGAGGAGCGATTCAAACCATTGCAGTGCTTCGGGGCGCGGGGCGCGTTTGCAGAGCGCTCCGAGCTGTTTGCGGCGCTGTGTGAAAATACCACGAATGCACTGACGTGCGGCTGCGGAGAAATGCACCGCGTCTGCGCGTCGATCCAGGCGCAGGAGGGCCGAGTCGACCTTGGGTGCGGGGTGGAAGCATTGAGCGGAGACCAGGTGCTTGCTGTGGGCGACATAGGCGGACTGCAAGAAAATGGAAATCGCGCCAAAGGCTTTGCTGCCATGACTGGCGATGTAACGGTCGGCGGCTTCTTTTTGCAGCATCAATACCATGCGCTCCGGCTGTGGGCCGGTGATCACCGCCTCCATCCACGGGGTCGAGACTGCGTAGGGCAGGTTGGCGACGATCTTGAAGCCGGCTTCCGCTAGCTCATCGGGCAGGCCCGCGCGTGGGTGGTCGAGGCAGTCGCCCTCTGTGAAGTGTAAGCGCGGTTGTTCGGGCAGCACGTGTGCGCGGATGTGCTCCGCCAAGGTGCTGTCGCGCTCGACTGCCCACACGCTTGCGCCGGTGCTTAGGATCGCGCGGGTGAGGGTGCCCAAGCCGGGGCCGACTTCGACCACGCGGCTGGTTTCGTTGAGCTCGGCCATCTCGATCGACTTGCGAACGATGTTGCCGTCAACCAGGAAGTTTTGCCCCAGTTTCTTGTTGGGGAAATGCGCGAGCTCATCGAGTAGAGCGCGGGTTTGCTTAGGACTGAGTGGCATTGGAGGAAAGTGCGCTTAGGCGTTGTGGAACGCTTCCATGAGTGCGTCGGTGTCTTCGGCGCGCATCAGTGCTTCGCCGACCAGAATGGCATCGGCTCCGCAGGCGCTGGCGCGCTCGGCATCTTCGACTCCAAAGATGCCGCTTTCACTGACTTTGATGATGTCGTCCGGGATTTGCGGGATTAAGAATTCGGATACGGCGAGGTCGGTCTTGAAGCGCTTGAGGTCGCGGTTGTTCACGCCGATGATCTCGGGGTCGAATTTGAGCGCTCTTTCGAGTTCGCGTTCCTCGTGGATTTCGTAGAGAGCGTCGAGTCCGGCAATCCCTGCAGCGTCGCGCAGGGCTTTGATTTCGTCGTCTACCAGGGCGCGGACGATGATCAGGATGCAGCGGGCGCCGCCTTCGGCAGCCTCAACGACTTGCACCGGGTGCACCATAAAGTCTTTGCGCAGGCAGGGGGTCTTGCGCTCGTGGCATTCGAGGAATTCGACCACGTCCCATAGGTCCTGCAGTCTGCCGCCGAAATAATCCGTATCGGTCAGGATCGACAGGCAGTCCGCTTCAGCGTTGACGTAAGTGCGCGCTTGGTCGACCGCGTTGAGGCGGGCGTCGACAATCTCGCCAGCCGAGGGCGACTTGCGTTTGATCTCTGCGATCACGGACAGGCGGTCTTTGCGGGCGAGTGCTTTGAGAAAGCTGCCGCCTTGACGCTGCATGTCGGCGAGGCGTGACAGTTCCTGCTCCCGCACCGGGCGGATTTGATCGCGCAGAGCGTGCCGCTTTGCGGCCATGATTTCGGCTAGTTTATCCATAACAAAAAGGTCCGCCGGATGAATCGGGCGGACCTTTAGGAATTACATGTCTACGCGGAAGATCAAGACGCAGTTTTGACCATTGCGGTCGCGCGGCGTGTTTCGACCCAATCGATGAGTTTTTCGGGCTCGTCTTCGTGCGCCCATGCGGCCCGCAGGAATTCAGCCGGATGGATGTTGTTGGCCTTGAAGAAGCGCCGGTCGCCGCCGCAGCCGTACATGGTTTCGGGTGGTAATTCGCCGCGGAGCTTGGCGAGCGCTTTGGGCATAATGCGCGGCAGCCAGGTGATGCCGCGTACTTCGAGGTCCTTGGGCGGCAAGGTGGTGCGGTCCAGGGTGTGTGCGGAGGGCTGGCCTTTTTGGACGTTGAGGAAATAGTCGCGGCGGGCCGCTGAAATCATCAGGAAGGTCTCGAAGTCGATTTCCGCTCCCGATAGGTGGTCTTCCACGGGGTCGTAGACGTCCATGGCGTTGAGGCCGATGGAAGCGATTTCGGCGAGGGTGGTTTGGTCGAAGTAGCTGTCCGGCGTGCGGTTGCCTGCTTGATACTGCGCGACGGCGTCGTTCCAGATGGCTTTGATGCGTGTGGAATAGTTGTAGTGTTCCATAGGTGAGTCGGTGGGTTAATCGGCTTTATGCGGATTGTAGCCAGCTTTCCATTTGTCGACCGGCACGCAGATTGGCTGCTCGCCGTTGGCGAAAAACCAGGAGTCGATGGCGAAGTGCTGGCCGCTTTCTAGCTCGAACACAGCTGCTGTGTTATGTGGGAAGCGCAGGTGAACGAAGCCGCGGTGTTGCGGGTAGCTGACCCGATGGTGATGGATCAGGCCTTCTTTTTCGAGCAGCAAGAGGGCGACGGTGGTGTTGGCGGCTTCTGCGATGCAGTCGAGCTGCGGGCTTTTGCTGCCCCGCCTCTGGTTCATTTGGTTGTCGCCCGAGGTGCCGTTTTTCTCGCCAATAATGGTCTCCATCGCGGCGATGGCAACTAGCAGCCGTTCGCGCTCTTCTGCTGCGCTGGTGGGTGCCGGTTGGAAGAGGGCGCGTAGGCTGTGCCATTCCGATTCGCTATAGACGAGACGAGAGCGTTTGCGGCAGCCTGCGGCGGCGCAGGTTTCGAAGTCGTCAATTTGCGGCTGCTTTAAATCGAAATGGCTGAGGTACAGCTGCGGCGCGCGCGTGGTGGTGCTGCAGCCGCAGCCGAGTGCCCAGATGAGTAGCAGTAAAGACGCGAATGAATGGAGGCGCATCCGGCTACTGCTTGTACTTTAAAGTCGCGGCGATAAAGTTGGCGAACAGCGGGTGTGCCGCGTTGGGCTTGGACTTGAATTCCGGGTGGAATTGTACTGCGACGAACCAAGGGTGGGTCGGGATTTCGACGATTTCAACCAGGTCGCGCTCTGGGTTGACCCCGCCCACGCGTAGTCCTTTGGATTCGAGTGTCTCGCGGTACGCATTGTTGAATTCAAAGCGGTGGCGGTGACGCTCGTCGATCATTTCAGTGCCATAGGCATCGAAGCTGAAGCTGTCCTTGGTAAGTTTGCAAGGGCATGTGCCGAGTCGCATGTTGCCGCCTTTGGTGGTGAGCTCCTTCTGGTCTTCCATGATGGTGATGACCGGATGCGGTGTCTGTTCGTTGAACTCGCTGCTGTTGGCATCTTCCAGGCCAGCGACGTTGCGCGCATATTCGATCACTGCGATTTGCATGCCCAGGCACAGTCCAAAGTAAGGGACGCCGTTCTCGCGGGCGAATTGAGCGGCGGCTATTTTACCTTCGGTGCCGCGATCGCCAAAGCCGCCGGGAATGAGAATCCCGTCGAGCGACCCGAGGTACTTGCGGGGGTCTTTTTCGATTTCTTCGGCATCCAGGCGAACAATGCGCACGGAAGCATCGTTCGCGATGCCCGCATGAATGATGGATTCGTAAACGGACTTGTAGGCGTCTTGCAGCTCAATGTATTTGCCGACCACACCGATTTCAACCTTGTGGCTCGGGGCTTTGAGGCGGCGCACGACATCTTGCCACACCGTCATCTCGCAGTCAGGCGCGTCCAAGTTTAGGTGGTCGATGACTAAGTCGTCCAGTTTTTCTGCTTTCAGTGCGAGCGGCAGTTCATAGATAGACGTCTCGACGTCTCTTTCTTCAATGACTGATCTGACTGGTACGTTGCAGAACAGCGAGAGCTTTTGGCGCATCTCATTGTTCATCGGCTCTTCGGTGCGGCAGACGAGGATGTCGCATTGAATGCCGATTTCGCGAAGTTTGGCGACGCTCTGCTGGCTGGGCTTTGTTTTTAATTCGCCTGCTGCCTTTAAGTAAGGGAGCAGGGTGCAGTGTAAAAATAGTACGTCGCCGCGGCCGACTTCGAGGGCGAATTGGCGCATCGCTTCGAGGAAGGGCAAGCCTTCGATGTCACCAATGGTGCCGCCGAGTTCAGTGATGAGCACGTCGACGTCTTCGCTGCCACCTTCGTAGATGCGCTGCTTGATTTCGTTAGTGACGTGGGGGATCACTTGTACGGTAGCGCCGAGGTAGTCGCCACGGCGTTCCTTCTTGATGACGTTTTCGTAGACTTGGCCGGAGGTCAGGTTGTTGAGCTTGCTTAATTTTCCGGATGTGAAGCGTTCGTAATGGCCGAGGTCAAGGTCGGTCTCTGCGCCGTCGTCAAGTACGTACACCTCGCCGTGTTGAAACGGGCTCATGGTGCCTGGGTCGACATTGAGGTATGGGTCGAATTTCTGGATGCGCACCCGCAGGCCGCGTTGTTCAAGAAGTGCGCCCAGGGCGCCGGCGGTGAGCCCTTTGCCGAGCGAGGAGACCACGCCGCCGGTGACAAAAATGTATTTCATGTTGCTGGACTTTGTCATAGTAAAAAAATATATGGGAGGTCACGGGGATTGTGGCGCTTCCAGGTCGACATTCAACTGTCTGCCCTTTTGTGATGGCAATCCTTTTTGGGGGAATCTTTTTAGAAGCGCGCTCATAGATAAGGAGGGCTGTTTTTGGATGGGGCTTGGATTAGTGTGTTTGATTTGAGGCTGGACATGGTTCCTTGTTCCGCATTATCCATTATGTTGGTGTTTAAGTGCGCAGGGCAGTTTCTTAAGTTGCCCTTCTATGTTTAATTAGTGCTTCTTGTAGGTTAGGCATTAGAGGGTAGTGGTTTGTAAAGGTCGTGCTAGCCCTTAGATATGTCATATCTAATACGTCTAGAAGATTATGTGTTCACTGTGTAGCTTTCTGAAATCGACCATCGGTCGGAAAATTCTAATGGCCCTCACCGGTCTGGTACTTGTTTTGTTTGTGCTCGGGCACATGCTGGGCAATTTGCAGATCTTTTTGGGGCCTGATGTTATTAACGCGTATGCCTACAAGCTGCATCACGCAATGCCGGTGGCTATGCTGTGGGGGATTCGTCTCTTTCTGCTGGCTTGTATAGGCATTCACATCTGGGCGGCGATTTCGCTGACCTTGGACAATCGCAAGGCACGGCCACAGGGCTACGCAGGCAGCAAGTCGGTGCAGGCGACCTATGCGGCCAAGACGATGCGCATGAGCGGTATTATCTTACTCGCTTTTATCGTGTTCCATATCGCCCATTATACGGTCCGCAATGTACCTGGGATGGAGTATGGCGAGCAGATCGCCGAAGTGCCGCTAGTCAAAAATGGTGAGCCGGTTATCCAGAATGGTCAGCCCGTCATGACTTTTAATGTCAACGACATGATGGTTGCTGGTTTTCAAGTGTGGTGGGTTTCGGCCTTCTACATAATTGCTACCGGCTTACTTTGCATGCACCTGACGCATGGTGTGAGCAGCATGTTTCAAACGGTTGGGCTTCGCAATCAGCTCTGGCGTCAACGCCTCGATCGCTTTGCGCTTGTGTACGGTTTGGTCGTGTTTATCGGCTTCGCTGTGATTCCGGTGGCGACGCTCACTGGTAAGCTTACAAAGACTGCGGATGCTCCGGCTGTTGAAGCCGTTGAAGCTGCCGTTAAACAACTTCACCAATAGGACCGAATTATAATGAATCTTGATTCAAACATTCCTGAGGGACCGCTGGCAGACAAGTGGTCGAACCACAAGTTCAAGATGAAGCTGGTCAATCCGGCCAATCGTCGTAAATACAACGTCATCGTCATTGGTTCCGGTCTGGCCGGTGGGGCAGTTGCTGCAAGCCTTGCAGAGCAGGGTTATAACGTCTCTTGTTTTTGCTATCAAGATAGCCCGCGTCGTGCGCACAGTATCGCAGCGCAAGGTGGCATCAATGCCGCTAAGAATTATCAGAACGACGGCGACAGTGTGCGCCGCCTGTTTTATGACACTGTCAAGGGCGGCGACTATCGTGCGCGTGAAGCGAACGTGTACCGCCTTGCCGAAGTGAGTAGTGACATCATTGACCAGTGTGTTGCGCAGGGCGTGCCATTTGCGCGCGAGTACGGCGGCATGCTTGCGAATCGCTCGTTCGGTGGAGCGCAGGTTTCCCGTACCTTCTATGCACGTGGTCAAACCGGTCAGCAATTGCTGCTGGGCGCCTATGCCGCGCTAAGTAAGCAGATTGGCCTCGGTAAGGTGAAGATGTATAATCGCCACGAAATGCTCGATGTGGTTAAGGTCGACGGTCACGCCAAGGGTGTGGTTGTGCGTAATATGGTGACGGGCGAAGTGTCTCGCCATGCCGGTGATGCTGTGGTGATGGCCACTGGTGGTTACGGCAACGTCTTCTTCCTGTCGACCAATGCGCAGGGTTGCAATGTGACGGCAGCGTACCGCGCCCACAAGCGTGGTGCAGGCTTTGCGAATCCTTGTTACACGCAGATTCACCCGACTTGCAT
>DOCS01000153.1 GCA_003503355.1 Opitutia bacterium | reverse complement strand
GGTCGAGCGGGCGCAGTCGTTTGCGGACCAACATGGCGCGGTCCGTGCGTACGGTAGCTACGAGGCGATGTTGGCAGATTCTGAGGTCGATGCGGTTTATATTGCTACAGTGCATCCGCTGCATTTTGAGTGGATCGCGCATTGTGTACAGGCCGGCAAGCATGTGCTGTGCGAAAAGCCGCTGACGATGAATCTGCGCGAGGCGAAGCAGGCCAAGAAGCTGGCTGACGGCAAGCGCTGCCTGTTGCGTGAGGCCTTTATGTATCGGCATCATCCGCAGACCCAGAAGGTGGTCGATCTGGTGACCTCCGGCGTTATTGGTAAGGTGCGGATGATTGAGGCGAATTTTTGCTATAACTCAGGCATCCAACCGGAATCGCGTCTCCAAGCCAAGGCGCTCGGTGGTGGCGCGATTCTCGATATCGGTTGTTACACGATGTCGTTTGTACGTTTGATCGCCGGTCGTGCCCATGGGCGGCTATTTGCCGAGCCGATCGAGTTGAAAGCGGTGGGGCACATCGATCCGCAGACGCAGACCGATATGTGGTCCTCCGCAGTGATGCGTTTTGAGGGCGATATTCTAGCCAAGGCCACGTGTGCGCTGCGCATGAACCGCGACAACGCGGCGGTGATACTCGGCGAAAAAGGCCGTATTACCGTCGAGATTCCGTGGCGCTGCCCGGGCTCGATCCGCATTGAAATGGATGGCAAGGACTGCGCCGAGGTGATTGACATGCCGAAGGCACGGCATCTGTTCTGCTACGAGATTGAATCCTTTACCAACGAGCTGCGCGGGCAGCCGATGAGTGCCGATGCGGTCGGTATGCGCTTCGATGATACGCTCGGTAACATGAAAGCACTCGATTGGTGGCGCGCTGAAATTGGCCTCGGTTATGAGGCAGATCGGCGGCAGTCGTCGGTGTGAGGGCTCAATGCACGCTCGGGTCTTCCATTAGGTTTTTGGCTAGGTGGTAGCCAGCTTGGTCGTTCGGGTTGTTGAGTGCCTGTATCCAGTTGTGAATGCGTTGCGCGCCGCGGGTGCAGATGTATTTCGCGGTTTCCAGTGAGTGGTCGGGGTCGTTGTGCTCGGGGTCGACTTGATTTCGGGCTTCGCATTCCTGATTGAGCTGGTTGGCGCGCGCACAGGCACAGGACATGGCAAACAGTTCGGTGCCGATGTTGACAATGCGGCCGAGTAGTAGCTGTTGCTTTTCGAGTTTGGGACCATGGCGCACCATGCTGTGAAAGAGGAGTTTACTGAGCTTACGGCTGAGTCGATCGATTCGGATCAATTCGACAAACAGGTCCGGGTGGAACTGCGGCGGCACGCGGACACGATTCGAAATGTACTGTTTGGGGTACCATTTCGCATAGTGGCGCGCGGCGGTGAACGCGGCGCGTAGGCGCACGTTTTTCGGTTTGCGGCTGTCGAGCACGGCGGCGCTTTTTCTCAGGTGCGGGTCGAGCGCCTCACGGGCGATGAACAAGCGCATGATTTCGCTGGAACCTTCGAAGATGGTGTTGATTCGGCAGTCTCGCATCATGCGCTCGATCGGGTCCGCATCTGCACCGCGGTTGCGCAGTGAACTTTCGGTTTCATAGCCGCGCCCCCCTTTAATCTGCATGGTTTCGTCGACCGTACGCCACGCCGCTTCGCTACCCCAGAGTTTGGACATAGCTGCCTCCAGGCGAATGTCGGCGTGCTTGTCGGCATCCACCAGCGACGAGGTGTAGAGCACCATCGATTCAGTGGCAAAGGTGTCGGCTGCGATGTCGGCGATCTTCGCCGCTACAGCCGCGTGTCTGCCGATGGCTTGGCCCCATTGTTCTCGTCGCTTGGACCAGCGGATGACGATCTCCTGACAGCGATGCATCATGCCGGTGCAGGCGGCGGGCAGGGTGAGGCGGCCGGTGTTGAGNNACTTCAACATTGTGGAAATGCAGCACGCCGTTGTACAGCGCTTTGAGTCCCATGAAGCGGCAGCGGGTGACGATTTCGACTCCTGGCGCATCCATGGCGACGATGAATGCCGTGGTGGCGAGGCGTTTGCCTTCCTGCGGGGTGCGTGCCATGACAATGATGTGCGAGGCCTTGAGGCTGTTGGTGCACCAGAGCTTCTCGCCATTCAAAATGTAGTGTGTGCCGGCTTCGTTCAGTTCCGCGTGGGTCTTCATTTGCGCCGGATCGGAGCCGACGTCTTGCTCAGTTAAGGCGAAGGCGGAGATTTGACCTTTGGCAAACAGAGGCAGGTATTTTTGCTTTTGTGCTTCGGTGCCGAACATCAGCAGTGGCTGGGGCACGCCGATGGATTGGTGTGCCGAAAGGAGCGCGGCTAGGTTGCCGCAGTGCCGCCCGAGTAGCATGGCGGAGCGGGAGTAGTTCGTTTGTGAGAGCCCCAGCCCTCCATAGGCGTGTGGGATTTTAATCCCGAAAGCACCGAGTTCGCCGAGCCCCTTGATCACAGCATCGGGGATCTCGCCTTCTTGGTCAATGGAGTCGGGGTCGGTTCGGTCGCGTAAAAAACGATCCAATTTATTTATAAATGTGTTTCCCTGGTCCCGCTCTTCTTCGGATTGCTTGGGGTAGGGGGCGATGCTTTTAAATTCGGGGCGTCCGTCGAACAGTGACGCGGCAAAGCCGCTGAGTGCGCGTAGGTCGCGTGAACTTTCCGCCATTTCGAGTGCGGAACGTTGGCCGCGGGACATTTTTGAAGTGTCGATCAGAGAATCGGATGAGGTAGTTTTAGACATGGTATGGAGTTTGGTTAGATGTTGTAAGTGGGGCTGGCGTGGGGCGACGCTGCCGTGGTGGACGCGGCGGGTTATCCGGTCCTATGCTGGAGCGTCGGGTAGAAGTCCGGTCGCATCATGTGAATGGCGTCGGCATGGTGGAGCGGGCCGCCGCGGAACGGCGCGTAGCCGGCGCCCATCACCATCGCGAAGTCGATCGTTTCAGGTGAGTCGGCGATCTCTTCGTCGAGGCAACGTGCGGCTTCATGGGACATGAGGTGTGCGAGTTGATCGGCTATTTTTTCGTCCGGTGCGTCGCGCTTTTCGCGCAGCTGGAGAGCGTCAGGATTGGGCGTTGGGTCTTTACTATTGTAGAGATAAAAACCTTTGCCGCTCTTGCGCCCGAGGTAGCCACGTTCAATCATTGCGTCCATTAGAGGCGGCATCGACATGCGCTCGGGGAAGGCGGCAATCAGGGTTTCAGCGACATGGCAGCCGACATCGAGTCCGACTTCGTCCAGTAAGCGCAGTGGCCCCATCGGCATGCCGAAGTCGAGCATCGCTTTGTCGATTTGAACTGGGTCAATGCCGGATGCGAAGATGCGGCAGGCTTCCAGTAAATAGGGCATCAGGATGCGGTTGACCAAGAATCCCGGCGAGTCTTTGACCACCACGGGAGTTTTGCCAATGCGTTGGACGAATCGGATTGCAGTCGCCAGGGTCTGCTTGGAGGTCGATGGGGCGCGCACGACTTCGACTAAGGGCATGCGCGGGACTGGGTTAAAAAAGTGTAGGCCGACGAGACGTCCGGGGTTGGTCACGACCTCGGCGAGCTCGTGGATCGGCAGCGCGGAGGTATTAGTGGCCAAGATGCAGTCTTCCGAACAGCGTGCGCTTAGGTCCGCAAAAATTTGCTTCTTCACTGTCAGGTTTTCAACGGCGGCTTCGATGATCAAGTCGCGCCGATGCAGGGGCACTGGGTCGGCGTTCGCGTGTATGCGATCAAAGTTTTGATGTGCCTCTGTTTTGCTGGTGATGTGCCGTTCGACGGCTTTGTCATATTGAGCGCCGATAGTGGCCATGCCCTTGGCGAGCGCGTCGTTATTGATGTCCTTTAGTAGCACTGAATAGCCGTGGGAACTGAGCCAATAGGTGATGCCCGCTCCCAT
>DOCS01000207.1:3047-9104 GCA_003503355.1 Opitutia bacterium | reverse complement strand
CGTAGCGACTGGCTTCACGCCAGGAACCCAATCCCGGCATAAGCCACAACCAAAGTAGCGTGCAGCTTCAGCAAACGAACCTTGTTCAAAGATGAACGTTTGCTAAAACGGCACGCTACATTGTTGGAAGACGCGTAACGGTAAGCCCTAAAAACTGCCCGACTGGTTCGAGCACTGCTGGTGTTTACTGCGTAATAACCTGATAGAATTTGGCATCATCATCAACCGTCAACTCGACTTCGATAGTACCGTTGCGGATGAAGGTCTGCGAGGACTGGATGTCGACATCACTCCAATTGCTGAGGTCATCGGTCTCCTTCAGTCCGAAACCAACCGTGACTTTGTTGGTGGCTGTATCAACCGAGAGAAATGGTCGCTTGACTGCCATCGAGCGCAGCTGATCGGCATTATATAGGTCGTAGGCATTGGGGTCGGCGAGCACCGCATTTTGCCCGGCCGATTGGAACGAGGTTGCCGCGCTGGAAGGGATAAAGTGGGCGGTGACCTCTTTATCACTGTCGACACTGAGGCTCAGTGGGTTGGCACTGCCGACGGCATCGCCGGTCCAGTGCGAGAAGACATAGCCCGCATCTGCCGTCGCGGACAGCACCGCGGTGGCATTGGTTTGATAGCCGCCGGCACCACTCACCGAGCCGCCCGCCGCTGCGGTTGCACTGACCTGTAGGCTGCTGACCTGCGTGATAGTGTACTCCGTGCCGGAAATGATAATCCGCCCCGTACGCGACGCACCAGTGGTATTTTCAGCCACCGAATATCTCAGGGTTCCACTGCCCACGCCCGAATTACTGCCGTTGATGGTAATCCAGTCCACCGAAGTGATTGCTTCCCACACCGCAGTGAGCGGCGCTGCGACACCCACCTCGCCGGCGCCTGAATTACTGCCGACCTGTGCGACTTCCGGGCTGACACTGAGCTGGTAGCCGCGCTGCGTGACATAGATGGTCTGCCCCGCCACTTCAATTGTACCGGTGCGCGACTGAGAGGTCTGCGAATACGGATCAGCGACTAGCAGTACACTGCCCGTACCGGAACCGGAGGCACCCGACGCAATCGTCAGCCAACTGTCATTACTGATCGCTTGCCACGTGGCGTTGGCTTCAGGAAAGACCTCGATCCAGTCGCTGCCGCCATCCGTGCCGAAGACCAGCTCGGTATAATCAAGCGTCGCGTTCAGTCCTGCCTGGGTGAGCGTGAACGACTCTCCTGCAATACTGAGTGTGCCCGTGCGCTGGTAAACCGAAGTGTTCGGCACCACATCAAACGCGATCGTCGCCGACCCCGAGCCGCTGCTGCGAGAGGTGAGTTGAATCCAGCCAACACTGGACTCCGCACTCCAGTTGACATTGCCGGCGACAGTGAGGTTGACGCTGCCGGAGCCCCCCGCCGCGAGCTCGGTCGCGGTTGCAGCACTCAGAGACGCCGAGACCACGCCCTGTGTGACGGTGTGGTATTGCAACTCAAACTTCTGGTTGTCGTAGAGTGACTGAATCTGCGCCGATGACAGCGCCGCTTCATAAAAACCGGCATAATCGATCGCACCGTCCCATCCACCGATAATCAGATCCTGCTGGTCGGTGTGGCTACCTAAGCTGTATTGCTTGTGGACAGCGGTATTACCGAACTCTGCCCCGTCGAGGTAGAGCTTGGTGTTTAAACCGTGTTCGGCGGCAATAGTCAGCATATGCCACTGCCCCTCGTGCAGATCGACGGGGAAAGTCGTGGTGTTTCCGTTCCACGAGAGGTATAGGTTTGCACTACTATTCAGGCCACAGATAAGCGTATTCTCGCCCAACTGATCGCGTCCGAAGATCACTGCCTCACCCAGCGTATCGAAGCGCAACCAAAAGTTGTAGGTCGCGGATGCATCGGAATAGGATGAGCTATGATTCAGCAAAGCAACGCGCGCATCGGAATCACCCGCCAGCGCCCGCAGCGGGCGGTTGTAGCGGTCATGGCTGGGGTGCCAACCGGTCAACTGTTCCGTCTCTGCCAAATACCGGATCTGACTGGAGTGCATTTTGTAAGTAAGACCAGAACTTGAAATGGAAGATCGCACATATACCCTGATCTGAGCTACAGGTTTGGCAGGGAACGGATTCGTCTTATACACTGAGACACTACCCTCCGTATACTTGCTGGCTTCTGCAGTAAACGCAGTGCTTCCGTCCGCATAGACCAG
This sequence comes from Opitutia bacterium, assembly GCA_003503355.1. Classification (GTDB taxonomy): domain Bacteria; phylum Verrucomicrobiota; class Verrucomicrobiia; order Opitutales; family Coraliomargaritaceae; genus Lentimonas. The sequence goes on along the minus strand of DOCS01000207.1, from coordinate 6,904 downwards.
CTGGTGACGCCAGAAGAGGGTTCCCTGAGTATAAGTACTATAATAAGCGCCCTCACCTCGACTGGTGATGCCAGCTATTAAGCGCGGCACTGGCAGGGAGTGCGTATAAAGGACGCTCTCGGTGGTGCTGAGGCTACTTTTTGCAATAAAATCATGAAACGAGGCCGCGTCGGCTGAGCTGAAGGCTTGCGGTTGCGTGCTACCGCCGACCACCAGGGCCTGGCCCTGGAGGTTATATTCCAATAGTACATTTTGCGGGTCGCCGGTGTGGGTGACCATCCCATACGGCAGTGCGCTACCGGCATGCTCGAACAGCGCATCGGCCTCGTCGGCATTCAGGGCGCGCCCATACAGACGCAAGTCATCGATGCTGGCGTTGGTCAAATTCCCTGCGGAAGGCAGCGTACTGCGCCCGACATCGATCTTTTCGGGAGTGACATAAGCGGCGGGGAACGGCGCGGCGGCAAATACCTGACTGCCGACAGTGGCGATACTGGCACTGCGCCGACCGGCATACACGGTGGTTAGCCCGTCGACATCGGTTGCCACCACGACGTGGTATGGTGTATTCGCCTCGACCACCAGATCGGTGGTCAAGGTTTGACTGCCCGAAGAGAAAATCAGCTGATTCGCGGCATTGATGTAGACTGCGCTGTAATAGCCGGCGCCCCGTTGCACTTCCAGCAGGCGATTGATCGCGTCGATTTCTTCGAGCGTAAACCAGAAAGCCACCGAGAAGGCATCGTCGCTTCGGTTAAAGTCTTGGCCGCTGAGGTCCAGCGGAGTGGTACCATCGAACTCTGTGGCCAGCGAGCCCGATAGGTCTCGGTTCCAACCGCTGCGATCCTGACTGCCCTCTCCAGTGCTGCTGCCGGTTTTGATATGACACAACAATTGCTTGGAGAGATCGACCTGCGGATCAGCGACCGGCGGCGAAACTTGGATGCGCCCGGTACGTGCTTCCAGATTCGGATTAGCAGACACCACATACTCGATATTGCCGTTGCCCGCGCCGGATTCGCCCTCGGCGATGATGATCCAGGGCGCCTCGCTCTCTGCAGCCCACGGGGCATCGGGCGTGGCCAGAATCGCGGCATTGCCGAAAGCACCGATCGGGTCGGCGGTGGCCTCGTCGGGCACGATGTCGAGCAGCGGATACGGCGTGCCCGCTTGTACGATGGTAAAGGTCGCAGAACCGATCGTGACAGTGCCCGTACGCGCCTCAAAGCTGGGGTTGGTCCCCACCGCGAGGGTGATCGCGGAGTCGCCAAAGCCATTGCCATCGTCGATCACCGAAATCCACGACGCACTGGGAGTGACGCTCCAGTTGGTGCTGACCAATGCGGTCACTTGCAGTTGAATGATGTCCGAACTGTAGGCTTTTTCGACGTCCTTAGGCGACAGGTTTACATCTGTCCCCGTCTGAGTGACGGTAAACGTCTGCCCGGCGACGGTGAGCGAGCCATTGCGGGTGGTGACTCCGGGATTCGGCTCGACAGTGTAAGACACCGAGCCGGAACTGACGCCCGATGCGGGCGACACCGAAATCCAATCAGTATTCGAGGCTGCAGACCAAGCAACGCCGGCGGCAACACTGAGCGACACACTCCCCTGCCCGCCGTCCAAGTTCACCGTCGCACTTGAAGGGCTAAGCGTCGCCGAATAGCCAGACTGGCTCACACTATGGATATTACCGTCGACATTCACCTGACCGATTCTGGTATCGGCGGAGAAATTGGATGCGACAATGTAGATACAAGAGTCGCCGACAGTACCGCTCGTTCTTGGAGAAATCGTAATCCAGTTGTCGGCGGTGGTCGCGCTCCACGCCCCCGAGCCTTGCGTCAGGATCGCCCCTGCGCCGCCGTCTTTAGTAAAACTGCGTGAGGGCGGATCGATAGAAACTTGAGCAAGTGCGCTCAGGCTGACCAAAGCGAAGAGAGAAAAAACCGTGAGAATCTTCATAACGGCTGTATAAATAAGAATAACTTAAAATAGCAATTTATTTCTCAAACTGTCTTAAAATTAAGCACCCATGGATCAAACAGTTTGTTGAGACCGACAGAGCCGATAAGGTCTCCAACCAGCTCAGCGCCGCCCCCCAAAAAAAACGGGATCTCGGGCGAGATCCTACGCGGCATCGTAGCGGAAGTGCTGGACTCGCAAAGTGACGAAGTTCTGATCGCTGGCATGAACACGCGTGCGGGCACTATTGCCATTAAGAATTCAAACTAGACCTGTGGCGACGTCGAAGATGTTTTAATTTCAGGGCAATGCGACTCGTCAATCACCTGCAAGATCTAGGCATGTAGACAAACAGCACGGCCCCATCAGCTGGCCTCACTGCTCAAAAGTCACTATGGGGAACCCTCCTCAAGAAAGAGAACCACGCCCGCAACCACACCATGCTCAGGCGATGGCGTCGCCATCTTTCACACGCTGGGGTCCGAGTTTGACCACCCCGCGTCCATTACAGGGTGGCATCATTGCCTTGATCAGGAAAGGGAGGACCTGATTACTAAATTCAGTCCCTGGCAAAATACGACTGCTCGCGTAGCTGGCACTTTAAGTGCGAAAGTCATCCACACTCGAGCGGGCCTAATGATCTAGTTTTCCGGATAGGTGCGACGAAACAATAGGTAGAACAGCGCTGGGCAAAGCAGCAACGTTAACGCGGTGGCGAAGCTCAGGCCGAAGATCATTGCGAACGCCATCGAGCTCCACATCCCACCTCCGGAAATGGCGAGTGGCAACAAACCGATCACTGTGGTGCAGGTGGTGAGCAAGATCGGCCGCAGGCGCGAGCGACAGGCGGTCACGATGGCATCGGTCAGCGGCATCGACTCGCCGAGTTGCGCGTTAATCTCATCGATCAGTAGAATCGCGTTGTTCACAATAATGCCGAGCAGCGCAATCATGCCGAGCAAGGTCATAAATCCGAAAGTTGAACCGGTGAGCAACAGCCCAGGCACGACCCCGATCAGCATCGGCGGAATGGTGAGCATGATGATGCCGAAACGGCGGATACTATTGAACTGCACAATCAGGATCAACGACAGCAAGGCCATCGCGATCGGCATGACTGCGGCGAGATTACTTTGCGATTTACTGCTCTCTTCCGCCTCACCACCGTATTCGATCCGATAGCCCGCGGGCCAATCATCGGCACGCATCATATCCGCCACGATCGGTTGAATATCCGCCAATGCATCACTGCTAAAGCGCCCGCGCACGCGCCCCTTGATCGTCATGGTGCGCACAGTATTCTCACGAAGAATCGAGCCAGGCTGAAACTCGACACCGACGTCGGCCACCTGCCCGAGCGGCACAAAGCCCACACTGCCGCTGAAGATCGGCACATCTTTCAGGCGCTCGGGGTGCTCGCGAAAGTCATCCTGCGCGCGCAAAATAACCGGAATCGATTGATCCTCCTCGCGGTAAGCGGTGGCTTGCATTCCGGTAAACTGCAGGCTCAAGCTTTCGGCAATCGTCTCGGTATTTAAGCCGAGCCGCGCAGCACGCACTGGATCGGGATCAATTTCGACCTGCTTAATCCAGGCCCCCCAGCTATCACGCAAGCCATACAAGCCCTCGACTGGGCCAATGCCTGCGACGATGCGATCCCGCAAGGCATAGAGTGTATGCAGATCTTTGCCGGATAAGCGCAATTGAATCGGGTCGCCCACCGCTGGGCCATTTTCCAATGCCTGCGGCACGATCCGCGCATCCGGAAACGCATCTTCAGCATAAGTGCGCACGTGCTGCAAGAACGCCGACAACTCATCCGGGCTTTCGGTATGGGTCATCACCGAGAGCAACGCGTAGTTCGGATTGGCCGCTTCCGGTGACAAGGCAAG
>DOCS01000207.1:2064-2951 GCA_003503355.1 Opitutia bacterium | reverse complement strand
ATGTCGGTGCCCAGTGGCAGCTCAAAATTGATCACAAATTGCCCACGCTCATTCGGCGGAAAAAAGATGCTCGGCACCAATTTAAACGCCATGCCGGACACCAGTGTCAGCACCAGAATCAGGATCGGATAGCCCCAGCGGAGCTTGAGCGTGCGACGTAGCAAACGTTCGTAGGGATCATAACAGCGGCTCAGCTGACGCCCGATAAAGGTGTCTCGCTTCAACGGCTTGAGAAAGTAGAAACAAGCCAGCGGGATAATCGTCAGCGACAACAGCCAGCTGGAGATCAAAGCCAGTGAAACCACCGCAAACAGGCTAAACGTAAACTCGCTTGAGCCGCCGCCAGCCAAAGCGATCGGTGAAAACGCCGCAATGGTAGTGCAGCTGGCGGCCAGCAAAGGAACCAGCAAGTCCTTACACGCGTCGACCACCGACGCCATACGATCGCCGCCCGCATTCAAACGCACCAGAATCTGCTCGGACACCACCACGGCGTTATCCACCAACAGGCCGAGCGCAATAATCAGTGCGGCTATCGACATCATCTCCAGCTCCACGCCGACGCTCGGCATAAACGCAAACGCCATCAACACGGTGGAAGGCACCAGAATACCGACAATTAGCGCCAATCGAATGCCGGCGAAAAGGAACATCACCAGCACGACGAAAAAGAACGCCTGCCCAAGGTTCACAATAAAATCACCGATGGATTTATCCACATATTGAGGCTGAAAAAACATCGTCTCGATATTCAGCCCGATCGGCAGATCGCGTTGGATGGACTCCAAACACGCCATGATATTTTCGCCCACACGAGTCACCGCTTCGCCCTCGATCATCGAAGCCGCAATGCATAAGACACGTTCGCCGTTAAAATGCGAAAACGA
>DOCS01000207.1:0-2003 GCA_003503355.1 Opitutia bacterium | reverse complement strand
TGCGAGTTGCTCCACCGACTCAAACTCACCGAGCGTGACTAAATTCAAGCGATCCACTCCAGAGCGGACACTACCACTGGAAGCAATGGCATTCTGCCCGTTCAGGGCTTGCATCAACTGCAGCGGCGAGAGCCCCTGAGCCGCCAGTTCGCTAGCGGAAAATTCGAGGTAGATCCGTTCCTGCTGTGCGCCATGCAGCTCGACTTTACCGACTCCAGGCGTGGCCAGCAGTTCGTCGCGAATCGCTTCGGCAGTGTTCAACAACTCGGCCTGGCTAAAGCCATCGCCCTGAAGCGCAAATAGGTACGGAAACACATCGCCAAAACTGTCATTCACCCTCGGCGGCTGACTCCCGGACGGCAAAGGCGTCTCGATCACGATATTGCGCATATCCTGCCAAATCGGCTCTAAATCAAAATAGGTATCTTTGATCGACACACTAAGGATCGAGACCCCCGGCTTGGAAGTGGACTTGACCTTATCCACCTCCGGCATCTGACGAATCGCTTGCTCCAGCGCATTGGTCACCTCCTGCTCGACCTCGACCGAACTACGCCCCGGATACTGGGTGATCACCTGCGCATTGCGGATCGTGATCTCGGGATACTCCAGACGGCCGATATTAAAATAAGAGGACACGCCCATCAACATGAGGATGCTGTAAACGACCAGCGTCGTCCTGTTATTAAGGAGAGAGAATTTTGTCAGATTAAACATACCAGCCCACTTTAAATTAGACGATGGGCTTACTGCCCTTGAATACGAACCCGCATGCCTGCTTCGACATGATGGACCCCGCGGCTGAGTACCTGCTCACCGGCACTGAGCCCGTCCAGCACCGCGACATGCCCATCAGCCAGCAACGCGCCCAGTGCAACTGGACGCCGCGCAACCGTAGCCGTTGCACCACTCGCATCGGCTGTGACAATCCAAACAGAACGCTGATCATCCACACCTCCTAAGACACAGGAGAGCGGCACGCTGAGATAAGCGCCCTTTGCATTGGGCAAATCCAACACAGCTTCACCGTCCATCCCCGAACGCAAGCGGGGATCCGCACGCGTTAACACCGCAGTCACCTTGTAAGTTGTGTTTTGCTCACTGACCGGTGCGACCTTCTTTACTTGCGCGGGAAATTCGCCAAGCCCGGCATCCGAGATCAAGACCTGCAACTCGCGTCCCGCCTCGACTTGCGCGACCACATTGGACGGCACGCCGAACTGAAACTCCATCGGCCCCTCGCCTTGAATACGGATCGCAGCCTGTCCAGCGCTGACCACCTGCTGCGCATCAATCTCGACCGCGGCAATGACACCGGCATAGGGCATCTTTAAGGTGCAGAGCTCGAATTGCTTGGTCGCCAGATCCAAGCTGGCACGACTGGATTGCGATTTAGAAAGCGCCGCATCGAGCTGGCTCTGACTGGCATTATCCGTTTCAAACAGTCGCTGCTCACGGCGCAACTCCTGAGTCGCTTGCGCGTGCACAGCTTTCGCATCGTTCAAACGCGTCAAAAAATCCGTCTCATCGACACGCGCCAGTACGGCACCCGCTTCGAAACGGCGCCCTTGCGCGGCACTCAGTTCGACCACGCGCCCGCCCACTTCAAAAGCCAGCGCTACGCCTTGCGAGGCGTAGAGCTGCCCGGAGAAGCTACGCTGCAGCGCCCCTTTTATGGGCGGAACCGTATAGGTATAGACCGGACGCACAGGCGTTTCGACTTCAACCGGCTGATCGCAGGCGGCGGTAAAAAAGGTAAGCCCCAATAAGGGCAGAGTTAGAAATTGATTCAGTCGCTTCATTCTATGCTACGATTAAGGGTTCTCTTTTAAAAATTTATCAAACAGTTCGACCCAAGCTTCCTTCGCTGCAGGTGCCTTTTGAAATTCAAACCAAGCAATCGACCGCTGCAAGCGATGGATCGCGGAAAGATAATCATACACCGCGACCGCGGCGCTCTGACGCTGAGATAACAACGTTTCCTGCGCGTCCAACAGGTCAAG
>DOCS01000206.1:12387-13125 GCA_003503355.1 Opitutia bacterium | reverse complement strand
GTTGAACGCCTTGTTGGCCTATTTTGAGATTCCGGATGCACTGTATTTGTACGACAAGCTGAATGAGCATCCGATTGGATTTTGGCGTGTGCGTTGGAGTGAAAACAGTGATGCGGCAGCAGCCTTTGAGGCGTCGCCGCTGGTGGCGCCGCCGTTGCCTTCGGCAGTCAGTCAGACGTGGACCTTGCTAAAACGTCGCGCGTTGTTGTTTAAACGCGACAAGGGCTACTGGCTGATGACGCTCGGGATTACCGTCGGGTTTCCGTTGCTGGTGGCGATCTTCGCGATGGATGGCTTGCCGCAACTGCGGGGCCTGGCGATGAGTGCTTCGAGTGGCTTTGTGGAGCAGGCGCAGGAGAACTTGCGCTACCGGATTGATGCGCTGGAGTCCGCTTCGTTGGTCACCGGCCTGATCCTGTTTCAAGTGATTTTGCTGACTTTAATGGGGAGTAACAATGGCGCGCGTGAAATCGCCGGGGAGCGCGATCTGTACGAGAAAGAGCGCTTCGCCGGCTTGAGGCCGAACGCCTATGCGACCAGCAAGTTGCTCTTTACCTCGGCGGTGGCGATTGGGCAGGGGCTGTGGATGACGCTATTTGTAAAATATGTCTGCGAGTTTCCCGGGCCGCTGTTGCCACAAGCGGCGGTGCTGATGCTGAGCTGCGTATCGATGACGGCGGTGTGTCTGGCATTTTCGGCGATCTTTGGTTCGGCGGACAAGGCGTCTTTGTTATCTGT